>NZ_LTCZ01000398.1:0-54522 GCF_001583455.1 Rhodococcus sp. LB1
CTGGACGTGCTGGCACGTCCGCTGGCCTCGGCCGACACCGAGCGACTGTCGGCGCTGGCCGCCGCACTCGCGGACGCCGCGCACAACCGCGACGTCGCGACCGTGAACACCTCGCTGCCCAGCGGATGGCGGAACCTGGCGTCCGCGCCGCAGAGCAAGACGTTCACGGGAACCGACGGTGACATCGAGATCCGGTACCTGCTCACCCGGTACGGGCTGAAGGCCGAGGGCTTCGACGACGTCGCGCTCGTGTCGGCCACGGCGCGGCACGTCGCACTGGACGTCGCGGGGCTGCGCCGCTCGTTCGAGGTGTCCCGGTACGGGGACGACGTGTTCGTCGACTCCGCCCTGGGCCCGGTGAGCCTGCTCGCCGCACCGCGATTCACCGATCCGAGCGCCGTCATCGCCGAGGGGTCGCTGCTCGCGCCGATGCCGGGTTCCGTCATCCGCCTCGGCGCCGCGGCCGGCGACTCCGTGACCGCCGGTCAGCCGATCGTGTGGCTCGAGGCGATGAAGATGGAACACACGATCAAGGCGCCGGCTTCCGGTGTCCTCACCGAACTTTCCGTGACCGCCGGTCAGCAGGTCGACGTGGGAACGGTCCTGGCAGTAGTCGAAGCAGTGCAGCCTGAAGGAGTGTCATGAGCTTCATCGAGACAGAAGAACAGAAGGAACTCCGCGCCTCCGTGTCGAGGCTCGGGGAGCGATTCAACTACGTCGACTACGTGCTGCCCCGGGCGCGGCGCAGCGAACCGCTGACCGAATTGTGGAACGAGGCAGGTAAACTCGGCTTCCTCGGCGTCAACCTCCCCGAGGAGTACGGGGGCGGCGGCGCAGGTATCTACGAACTCGCCCTCGTCCAGGAAGAACTCGCGGCCCACGGCGCCGGCCTCCTGCTGGTGGTCGTGTCGCCGGCCATCTGCGGCACGATCATCGGCAAGTACGGCACCGAGGAGCAGAAGCAGACCTGGCTCCCCGGCATCGCCGACGGTTCGAAGATCATGGCGTTCGGCATCACCGAGGCCGACGCGGGTTCGAACTCGCACCAGATCACGACCACCGCTCGTCGAGACGGTGACGATTGGCTGCTGTCGGGGAACAAGATCTACATTTCCGGGGTCGACCAGGCCGACGCCGTGCTGATCGTCGCGCGGACCGAGGACTCGAAGACGGGCAAGCTGAAGCCCGCGCTGTTCATCGTCCCCACCGACGCCGAGAACTTCGTGAAGACGCCGATGGAGATGGACATCGTCGAGCCCGACCACCAGTTCATGCTGTTCCTCGACGACGTCCGGCTACCCGCCGACGGCCTCGTCGGTGAGGCCGATGCGGCGTTGATGCAGCTGTTCGCGGGTCTCAACCCCGAACGCATCCTCGGCGCCGCCATGGCGATCGGCATGGGCCGCTACGCGCTGGACGCCGCGGTGCGGTTCGCGAAGGAACGCACGGTGTGGAAGCAGCCGATCGGCGCGCACCAGGGCATCTCGCATCCGCTGGCGCAGATCAAGATCGAACTCGAACTCGCCAAGCTGATGATGCAGAAGGCGGCCGTCCTCTACGACACTGGCGACGACTTCGGCGCCGCCGAGGCCGCCAACATGGCCAAGTACGCCGCCGCCGAGGCCAGCATCAAGGCACTCGACCAGGCCGTCCAGACGCACGGCGGCGCAGGCCTGACCAAGGAATACGGTCTCGCGGCGATGCTCGGCGCGGCACGCATCGCCCGTGTTGCCCCGGTGAGCCGGGAAATGATCCTCAACTTCGTCTCCCAGCACTCGCTCGGGCTGCCGAAGTCGTACTGATGTCGAACGGACAGCACATGACCGACGTGGAAGCCGACCGGTACGTCCGGTACGAGGTGAATCGGGGGTTCGCCACCCTCACCCTCGATTCGCCCCACAACAGGAACGCGATCTCCGGCAGGCTCGTGGACGAACTGCTGCAGGGATTGCGGGACGCCGCCGCGGACGACGACGTCCGCAGCGTCGTCCTCACCCACACCGGCGGCACGTTCTGCGCCGGCGCGGATCTGAGTGAGACGTCCGGCGACGTCCGCTCGCGCACCCGGCAGATGGCCGACCTGCTGCGGGCCATCGTCGAGTTGCCCAAGCCGGTGATCGCCCGGATCGACGGTCACGTCCGGGCCGGGGGCATGGGTTTGGTCGGGGCCTGCGACATCGCCGTCGCCGGCCCGCGCAGCACGTTCGCGCTCACCGAGGTCCGGCTCGGACTCGCCGCGTCGATCATCTCGTTGACCGTGTTGCCCCGGATCGATTCGCGCGCCGCGAGCCGCTACCTCCTCACGGGCGAGAAGTTCGGTGCCCACGAGGCGGAGGCCATCGGGCTGATCAGCGAGTCCGCCGAGGATCCCGAGGACACCGTCGAGGAAGTGCTCGACCAGTTGCGGCAGGCGTCGCCGCAGGGCCTGGCCGAGTCGAAGACCCTGACGACGCGCGGTGTGCTCGCCGATTTCGACCGCTACACCGACGAGCTGACCGCCCAGTCGGCGAGGCTGTTCGAATCCGAGGAGGCACGGGAAGGCATGATGGCGTTCCTGCAGAAGCGGCCGCCGAGATGGGCCTCCGGCCCCGTGCGTGGTTGACGAGTCTCAGGACTCGTCGAGCACTCACGGGCGCGCAGCGCGACGAGAGGAAGTGACACATGACCCGCGAACCGAAGCAGGACCGTAGCCGGGTCACGCGCGGGCACCTCCTCGAGGTCACCATCGACTGCCTCGCCGAGCTGGGGTGGGGTGCCACCACGGTGAGCCTCGTCGCGCAGCGCGCCGGGGTGTCCCGCGGCGCGACCCAGCACCATTTCCCCACCCGCGAGGACCTCATCACCGCGGCGCTCGAGGTCATGTTCGACGCCCGGATGGAGCAGGCCCGGCGCGAGGCCACCGACCTGCCGACCGGGGAGGGGCGCACCGAGGCCGTGGTGTCGCGGCTCGTCGACTACTACACGGGCACCCTGTTCAAGGCGGCGCTGCAGGTCTGGACGGCTGCGGCCGCCGACCCCGAACTCCGGGCCCGGATCGTGCCGCTCGAGGAACGGTTCGGGCGGGTCGCACACCGCACCGCCGTCGAACACTTCGGATTCGACGACGCCGATCCGGTGGCGCACCGGCTCGTCCAGGCCACCCTGGATCTCGCCCGCGGACTCGGCCTCGCCGACGTGCTCACGGACGACTCCAAACGACGAGGGGAGATCGTGCGGCAGTGGGCGGCGCAGCTGGATGCGGCGTTACCGTCGGCACAGCCGCGGCCGCTGGACGCGGCCGTTCTCGACTGACCGGGCAAAGAGCGCGGGGATCGGTAGAGTCACCGACCATGGGCCGGAAATGGGGAGCGCTCGTCCTGATCACCGTCGCCGCCGGTCTGGCCGGCTGTGGGGGAGACGGAGACGATTCCGGTACCGATCCTGCCGCGCAGCAACTCCCGCAGGTGACCGATCCGGGCCCGTTCTTCGGTCAGTGCGGTTCGGTCACCGACGACGAGGTCGCGAAGGCGTTCGGGATGCCGCCCTTCACCGGCGTGACGCGAAATTCCGTCGGCTGCGAGTGGGAAACCGCGGGAATAGGCGGTCCCAGCGTGACGTTCTCCTGGTACCGCGGCAGTCCCATCGGCCGCGAGCGGGCAGGTTCCGAGCTGATCGGCAGGCCGGCCACCGACATCGACGTCCAGGGGCATCCCGGATTCATCGCATCGTCCGAAGGAATTCTGTGTGAACTCGGCGTGGAGTTCGGGGGCGACTTCGTCCACTGGTCGGTGATGTACGCGGACGCGCAACCCGCGGCGGACCCGTGCACGGTGGCGCGCGATCTCGCCGAACTCAGCGTGTCGAGGGCCAAATGAGCGGGGGAGTGATGAACGGCGGGACGTGGCGTGCCGTGCGGGTGCTGGCCGCGGCCACGGCGGTCGGGCTGATCGCGGGGTGCGGGTCGACGATCGAGGGCTCGCCCAGGGCGGAGGGGGCGTCCTCGTCCGGTGACACCGAACAGTTCACGGCCCTGTTGGAGGAGTGCAACGCCGTCGCCGACGAACAGATCGCCCAGACCGTCGGCGCCGACGCCATCGAACGGGGCTTCTTCGGCGCGATCTGCCGCTGGGACGCGGTCGGCTCCAACGGTCCCGTGAAGGTGACGTTCAACTGGTTCGAGACGGGTTCACTCGACACGGAGAAGTCGACCGGCGAGAAGCTCGGCTACACCGTGGAGTCCGCCACCATCCAGGGGCGCAAGGCCGTCGTGATGCGTCCCCCCGGCGATCCGGGGGCGTGCGGAGTGACGGTCGGATCACCCTCCGCGGGCGTCGTCGGCTGGTGGGTACAGTTCCAGACGGGGGCGGCAGACCCGTGTGAAGCGGCATCGACGCTTGCGGATCTGACGCTCAATCTGAGTAGTTGATGTGCCCGTGTCCGTACCGACAGCTCCGAGCAGTACCCCACATCGCAGGTCAGCCCTTACCACTGCCAGCCCACTTTGACCTTCCGGCGCGCCGCCGGGTATCGTTGTGGGTCGTGTCCGGCATGCCCGGGCCGATCTGTGTGCCTAGCGAGGTATTGCCGTGCGCGCGTTCGTGCAGATTTCTGCATGGAACGAGCATCCGGCTGCCTGTGTGGGGGTATGCGACACACCCGACCTCGGGTGCAGCTCGAGGTGCGGGTGAGGGGCAGCAGCTCTCTTGCCCCAACTGCTAGATCCCTAATTTCAGAACAGCCAAGGTTGCTTGTCCAGAGCAGTCTGTTCAACACGAAGAAAGCCGGTAAATGCCAACCATCAACCAGCTGGTCCGCAAGGGCCGCCGCGACAAGACCGCGAAGGTCAAGACGGCAGCCCTCAAGGGCAGCCCGCAGCGTCGTGGCGTGTGCACCCGCGTGTACACCACCACCCCGAAGAAGCCGAACTCGGCGCTCCGTAAGGTCGCGCGTGTGCGCTTGACCAGCTCCGTCGAGGTCACCGCTTACATCCCGGGCGAGGGTCACAACCTGCAGGAGCACTCGATGGTGCTCGTCCGCGGTGGTCGTGTGAAGGACCTCCCCGGTGTGCGCTACAAGATCATCCGTGGCTCGCTCGACACCCAGGGTGTCAAGGGCCGCAAGCAGGCCCGCAGCCGCTACGGCGCCAAGAAGGAGAAGAGCTAATGCCACGTAAGGGCCCCGCTCCGAAGCGTCCGCTCATCAACGACCCGGTCTACGGTTCGCCCCTGGTGACGCAGCTCGTCAACAAGATTCTCCTGGACGGCAAGAAGTCCACCGCCGAGCGCATCGTCTACGAAGCACTCGAGCAGGCGCGCGAGAAGACCGGTACCGATCCGGTCGTCACCCTCAAGCGCGCACTGGACAACGTCAAGCCTGCCCTCGAGGTCCGCAGCCGCCGTGTCGGTGGCGCCACCTACCAGGTGCCGGTCGAGGTCCGTCCGGGCCGCTCCACCACCCTCGCGCTCCGCTGGCTCGTGACCTTCTCCCGGCAGCGCCGCGAGAAGACCATGGTCGAGCGTCTCGCCAACGAGCTCCTCGATGCCAGCAACGGCTTGGGTGCCGCTGTGAAGCGCCGTGAGGACACTCACAAGATGGCCGAAGCCAACAAGGCATTCGCCCACTACCGCTGGTGACGTCACGTCGGAGCAGTCACCTACCGTGACTGCTCCGGCGTCGTCGCACGTCGGGCCCCTACCGGGGACCGGCTGATCTACAACTCGAGACAATGGCCCCGCTGGTGGAACACCGGGGAGGCCGACACCCGATACACGAGCTACGAGCGGGGAAGAATCCTGTGGCACAGGAAGTGCTGACCGACCTGAACAAGGTCCGCAACATCGGCATCATGGCGCACATCGATGCCGGCAAGACCACGACCACCGAGCGCATCCTGTTCTACACCGGTGTCAACTACAAGATCGGTGAGACGCACGACGGTGCCTCGACCACGGACTGGATGGAACAGGAGAAGGAACGCGGCATCACGATCACCTCTGCCGCGGTGACCTGCTTCTGGAACAACAACCAGATCAACATCATCGACACGCCGGGCCACGTCGACTTCACCGTCGAGGTGGAGCGTTCGCTCCGCGTGCTCGACGGTGCCGTCGCAGTGTTCGACGGCAAAGAGGGCGTCGAGCCCCAGTCGGAGCAGGTGTGGCGTCAGGCCGCCAAGTACGACGTTCCGCGCATCTGTTTCGTCAACAAGATGGACAAGATGGGCGCGGACTTCTACTTCACGGTCCAGACCATCATCGACCGCCTCGGCGCGAAGCCGCTCGTTCTCCAGCTGCCGATCGGCGCCGAGGACGACTTCGACGGCGTCGTCGACCTGGTCGAGATGAAGGCTGTCACCTGGCGTGGCACGGTCGCCATCGGCGCCGAGCCCACCATCGAGGAGATCCCGGCCGATCTCGCCGACAAGGCTGCCGAGTACCGCGAGAAGCTGCTCGAGACGGTCGCCGAGTCCGACGAGAAGCTCATGGAGAAGTACTTCGCCGGCGAGGAGCTCTCCGTCGAGGAGATCAAGGGCGCCATCCGCAAGATGACGGTCAACTCCGAGCTGTACCCGGTGCTGTGTGGTTCCGCGTTCAAGAACAAGGGCGTTCAGCCCATGCTCGACGCGGTCATCGACTACCTGCCGAACCCGCTGGACATCGGCGAGGTCCAGGGTCACGCCCTGGGCAACGAAGAAGAGATCCTCACGCGTAAGCCGAGCAAGGAAGAGCCGTTCTCGGCTCTGGCCTTCAAGATCGCTTCGCACCCGTTCTTCGGCAAGCTGACGTTCGTCCGCGTGTACTCCGGCCGGATCGATCCGGGCGCCCAGGTCATGAACGCGACCAAGGGCAAGAAGGAGCGCATCGGAAAGCTCTTCCAGATGCACGCCAACAAGGAGAACCCGGTCGACGAGGCCGTGGCCGGCCACATCTACGCGATGATCGGTCTGAAGGACACCACGACCGGTGACACCCTGTGTGCACAGGACGCGCCGATCGTGCTCGAGTCCATGAGCTTCCCGGACCCGGTCATCCAGGTCTCGATCGAGCCCAAGACCAAGTCCGACCAGGAGAAGCTGGGCACCGCGATCCAGAAGCTCGCCGAAGAGGACCCGACGTTCTCCGTCGAACTCGACGAGGAGACCGGCCAGACCGTCATCGGCGGCATGGGCGAGCTCCACCTCGACATCCTCGTCGACCGTATGCGTCGCGAGTTCAAGGTCGAGGCCAACGTCGGCAAGCCGCAGGTTGCCTACCGCGAGACCATCACCAAGAAGGTCGAGAAGCACGACTTCACCCACAAGAAGCAGACGGGTGGATCGGGCCAGTTCGCCAAGGTGATCATCGCGCTGGAGCCGTTCGTCGGCGAAGACGGTGCCACCTACGAGTTCGAGAACAAGGTCTCCGGCGGCCGCATCCCTCGCGAGTACATCCCTTCCGTGGATGCAGGCGCGCAGGACGCGATGCAGTACGGCGTTCTTGCCGGCTACCCGCTGGTGAACCTGAAGCTGTCGCTGCTCGACGGTGCGTACCACGACGTCGACTCGTCGGAAATGGCCTTCAAGGTTGCCGGTTCGCAGGCGCTGAAGGAAGCCGCCCGCAAGGCCGGCCCGGTCATTCTCGAGCCGCTCATGGCTGTCGAGGTCACCACACCCGAGGAGTACATGGGTGACGTGATCGGCGACCTGAACTCCCGCCGTGGCCAGATCCAGGCCATGGAGGAACGCAGTGGTGCCCGTGTCGTGAAGGCGCTGGTTCCGCTCTCGGAGATGTTTGGTTACATCGGTGATCTGCGGTCGAAGACCCAGGGCCGGGCGAACTTCTCCATGGTGTTCGATTCCTACGCAGAGGTTCCCGCGAACGTCTCGAAGGAAATCATCGCCAAGGCGACCGGCGAGTAACCTCGGTTCCAGCCGGCCGAAGCACGACCCAGTAATAACAACCGCACTGCTGCATACCGCAAGCATCAATCAGTCCAGGAGGACACACAGTGGCGAAGGCGAAGTTCGAGCGGACGAAGCCGCACGTGAACATCGGCACCATCGGTCACGTCGACCACGGCAAGACCACGCTGACCGCGGCCATCACCAAGGTTCTGCACGACGCGTACCCGGATCTCAACGAGGCTTCGGCCTTCGACGAGATCGACAAGGCTCCTGAGGAGAAGGCTCGCGGTATCACGATCAACATCTCGCATGTTGAGTACCAGACCGAGAAGCGCCACTACGCGCACGTCGATGCTCCCGGTCACGCCGACTACATCAAGAACATGATCACCGGTGCGGCGCAGATGGACGGCGCCATCCTCGTGGTCGCGGCCACCGACGGCCCGATGCCCCAGACGCGTGAGCACGTGCTGCTCGCCCGCCAGGTCGGCGTGCCGTACATCCTCGTCGCCCTGAACAAGGCCGACATGGTGGACGACGACGAGATCATCGAGCTCGTCGAGATGGAGGTCCGTGAGCTCCTCGCTGCGCAGGAGTTCGACGAGGACGCTCCGGTTGTCAAGGTCTCCGCACTCAAGGCGCTCGAGGGCGACCCGGAGTGGACCAAGAACATCCTCGAGCTCATGGCTGCGGTCGACGAGTCCATCCCGGACCCGGTCCGCGAGACCGAGAAGCCCTTCCTCATGCCCGTCGAGGACGTCTTCACGATCACCGGTCGTGGCACCGTCGTCACCGGTCGTATCGAGCGTGGCGTGATCAACGTCAACGAGGACGTCGAGATCGTCGGCATCAAGGAAACCAAGACCAAGACCACGGTCACGGGTATCGAGATGTTCCGCAAGCTCCTCGACTCGGGCCAGGCCGGTGACAACGTCGGTCTGCTGGTTCGTGGTATCAAGCGCGAAGATGTCGAGCGTGGACAGGTTGTCGTCAAGCCCGGCACCACCACCCCGCACACCGAGTTCGAGGGCCAGGCGTACATCCTGTCCAAGGACGAGGGCGGCCGCCACACGCCGTTCTTCAACAACTACCGTCCGCAGTTCTACTTCCGTACCACGGACGTGACGGGCGTTGTGACGCTGCCCGAGGGCACCGAGATGGTCATGCCCGGTGACAACACCGAGATGTCCGTCAAGCTGATCCAGCCCGTCGCCATGGACGAGGGCCTGCGCTTCGCGATCCGCGAAGGCGGCCGTACCGTCGGCGCCGGCAAGGTCACGAAGATCAACAAGTGATCTAGCTCCACCAACGCCAATGGCGCTCACCCTCCGGGTGGGCGCCATTGGCGTTTTCGGGGTACGGACTCAGCGGTAGTTCAGCGCATCCCATTCTCGGATGTCGCCGGGATGTGCGATACCTTCGAGAACGAACGGGTCGCGGGCGATGAACTGTTCTGCTCGCTCGCGGCTGCTGAAGATCGCCATCGATCCGTTATGCGCCGAGTCGTCGAACGGTCCGATACCCAGGAGCCCACCTTCCGCGGCGAACGCGTCGAGGTACTCCCGGTGCCGTGGATAGATCTCCGGGATCCGGGCGGCGGTGGTCGGATCGGTCGTGTAGAACACCACGTACTCCATGGCACCGAACCTACCGAGACCGGAACACCCGCGTCAGCTTTCGACGTGCGCCGGGTGGTCGGCGCGGTCGAGGTGGAGCAGGACCTGGGTGGCGACCTCTTCACCGCCGAGGGTCGATGCGACCCACGACGCGACGTCCTCGGATTTGCGGGTGAAGTCGTAGATGTCGAGGGTGGGGTCGGCGGTCACGACGATCGACAGGGTGGGGAGGCCGCGTTCGATGACGGCGCGAGCGCGTGTCTGCCGGACTCCGGGGTACTGTGCGAGTTCACTGGCGACCCCGTTGGCGAGGGAGCCGAGATCGACGGTGACGTAGGTGCCCGATTCGCGATCCGGTACGGCGACGGGGGACGTGCGTCGCCGGGTGAGGTCCAGGGCGAGGAGCACGATCCCGAAGACCAGTCCCACGACGACCGTGGCGGCGAGCGCCCAGCCCCACCAGTCCTGGTCGGGGAGTGCGGTGACGCGCGCGCGGTCGTACCGCGACACCCATTCGCGGACGATCGGAACCTGCAGGTCCCAGGCCACGGCGTAGACGCCGAACCCGAGGAGTGCGAGCCCGACGATCAGGACGATGACCCGGTTGACGGCGGCGGTCCGATGTCTCACGGCTTCACCTGCACTCGGAGTTCGGGGGACGTGCCGAGCAGCGACAGCGTCGGTTCCACTGCCTCGCGGACGGAGATGGCCACGTCGCCGGCGGGTGTCGATTCGGTGCGCACCACGCGGACGGTGACGTGCTTGCGGTCGACTGTCGTGTGCGCCGACAGCACCCCGGGGACGGTCTTGGCGTGGCTACTGGAATTGCGAGCGAGGTCGGTGGGGCGCAGCCAGACGATCGGGGTCTCACCCACCGCGAGCGGCAGGTGGGTGCGCGGCCGCGGTTTGAGGGCCGCGACGATGAACACGACCCCCAGGACGATCGCGCCTGCCGCGACGGGGACGATCCACTCGGACCAGTGCAGGCGGCCCAGCCATTGCACGGTGTTGCGGATCCAGGGCGCGTTGGCGAAGGTGCCGCGCATGATGAGCAGCTCACGCGCCGCGACGACCGCGAGACCGAGGGCTCCGACGGCGACGATGATTGCGGCGGGCACGGCGGCCGGGGTCGCGCGCGGCGTGCGTGGCCGGATGGGCGTCACCGGGGCGGGCGGCACGGCCGGGTCGCCTTGTTCGGAGTAGCGGCTTTCGGTCGAACTGTCTTCGGGGGCTGCGGATTCCGTTCCGACGACCACGATGTTGAGTTCGATGACCGGCATGCCCGTCATCTGCTCGACCTGACGGTGCACCTGCGCGCGGAGCCGGCGGTTGACGAGGTCGAGGTGGCACGGCCACTGCACCGCGATGTACAGGTTGATCGCGACGGCGCCCGCTCCCGTCGAGACGTCGGCGCGGGGCAGTTCCCGGCCCGTCAGGCGGGACAGCCCACCGGACTGCTTTACTACGCCGGGTACCTGGAGCGCCGCGGCGACGGCGATCTTCACGACGGCGCGCTCCTTGATGACCAGTTCGCCGCGCAGGGCGGTGTCGTCGAGCGCCGCGTCGTCGTGGGGACCGGCGGGGGGTGCGGTGAAGGGTTCAGCCACGGCCGCGGCTTCGGAGGATGGCGCCGAGGTCGAGGTGGCCGTCGCGGTGCGCGCCGACGGCCATACCCAGCGCGCCGAGGAGGACTGCGAAGACGAATCCGCTGAAACCACCGAGGATCCCGGCGATGGCGAGAAGTAACCCGACGATCAGGCCTGTGATTGTGCTGTTCATTGAGCTTGTCCTGTCTCTGTCAGGAGATCTTCGATGGTCACGTCGACGGGGACGTCCACCAGCGATTCCACTGCGGCCCGCACTCTTTCGGCGGTGTCGACGACGTTGGCGGGGTAGCGCGCCGCGAGGTGGACGGCACAGGACGTGGGGCCGACGGTCACCCCGGTCACCCGGCGTCCGGGCAGGTAGGTCGCGACTTCACCGAACGCGCCGCCGTGCATCGCTGCCACCCCGGGCGTTGCGAGGACGGCCGCGACGATGCGTTCGGAGATGTCCTCGGCGTGGGTATCCGGTGGAAGTGGTCCGGTCACTGCACCCTCGGTTTGCCGTCGAGCTCGGACGCGGCCTCGGATTCGTCGAACAGCATGACGTCGAAGACGGTGATGTTCACTTCGGTCACTTCGAGCCCGGTCATGCGCTCGACGGCCGCGATGACGTTGCGGCGGATGCCGACCGCGAGTTCGTGCAGTGCGACGCCGTACTCCGCGACGATGCCGATGTCGATGGCGGCCTGTTTCTCGCCGACTTCGACGGCGACGCCCTGGGCGTGGTTGACGCGGGCGCCGGGGATCCGATCGCGGAGAGCGCCGACAGCGCGTGCGGTGCCGCCGCCGACGTCGTAGACGCCGTTGATCTCACGGGTGGCGATACCGGCGATCTTGGCGACCACGGCGTCCGCGATGATGGTCCGTCCCTCGGAACTGACGAGTTCCGGCGTCGCCCCGGCACCGAACTGCACGCGGCTGCGTGCGCCTGAATCGCTGGTCATCGTGGATCCCCTTCGAGTCGCCTGCCTTCTCTTCAACAGTAATGATCACCGACCGTACGCGGGGTCTCCCACGCGCCTTTGCGCCCGCGGATCTGCCGACGGGAGGCACCGAAAAATATTTGATATGACTACCCGGTAGCATCTGACGTGATGCAGGTAACAGAGGCACGGCACGACGGAAGGAACTCCATGGCGGAAGAGCCCACCGGTGAGGACGCCGCTCCCCAGGCCCGGACGCCGGCCGTCACCGCGAGTGTGGTGGTTCTGGCCGTCCTCGCGCTCGCGTTTCTCGCGGTGAGCGGCTACTTCGGCTACACGCACCGGCAGGCGGAGCAGGAGGCGCAGCAGAGATCCGAAATCCTCGATGCAGCGCGCCAGGGCGTCGTGAATCTGACGACGATGGACTTCGAGCGGGCCGACGAAGACGTGCAGAAGGTGCTCGACGGTTCGGCCGGAGAATTTCGCGACGAATTCGACGCTCGGTCCGCTGACCTGATCGCGGTCATGCAGGAGGCGAAGGTCAAGTCCCAGGGGGAGGTGCGCCAGGCTGCGATCGAGGCGCAGAACGGCGACTCCGCGGACGTGCTCGTGGCGGTCGCGCAGAAGGTGTCCAACGCGGGCGGCGCTGCCGAGGAACCGCGCGGTCAGAGAATGCGCGTGACGATGCAACTCGAGGACGGCACATACAAGATCGTGAAGGCAGGGGTCGTGCAGTGAGTACCGACGCATCGCCGAAGTCGCGCAGACTCCTCCTGATCCTGGGCGCGCTCACCGCGGTCGTGGCCGTGCTGGCGGGGGTCCTGTACTTCACGCTCTACCGGCCCGACCAGCGTGTCGACGACACCGTCCGCGCCGCCGTCACCGATACCGCTTCGCAGGGCGCGATCGCCCTGCTGTCGTACAAGCCGGACACGGTGGAGAACGACGTCGGTGCCGCGAAGGAACGCCTGACGGGGGAGTTCCTCGACTACTACACCCAGTTCACGACGGACGTCGTCGTGCCGGCGGCCAAGGAGAGTCAGGTGGCCACCCAGGCGACGGTGGCCGCGTCCGGTCCGGTCGAGGTGGCGGCCGACACCGCGACCGTGCTGCTGTTCGTCAACCAGACCACCACCAGTGCGGCGAAACCGGAACCGGCGGTGACGGCGACGAGCATCAACGTCGAGCTGACCAAGTCCGGCGAGAACTGGCTGATTTCCGGCTTCGATCCGGTCTGGTCGCACGGGTAGCGTTGGCGCCCATGAGTACTCTTCGAGAGGTCGGCGACCGCGAGTCGTGGCGTTGCTGGCTGTGTGACGAACCGGTGGATCCCGACATGTCGGTCAACGATCCGCGCGGCCCCAGCATCGACAGCGTCGTCACCGCGAAGAAAGCCAAGGCGAAGGGCGGCGTCGAACGCCTCGCCCACCGCGCGTGCAACACCAAGAAGGGTGCCGTCAAACCGGTCGTGCCGTGGCCCGACCGGTTGTTCGTCGTCGATCCCGCTCCGATCATCGGTGTGGTCGAACAGCTCGGCCGCAAGGGTGGCCGGGTGGCGGTGGCGCGGTGCCCGGGCAAATCGGACGCCGAGGACGCGGCGGAGTGGTTGCTCGACAGGTTGTCCCGTCTCGCACCGGAACTGAACGTCGAGACGCAGATCGACGCCGCCGGAGGTGCGTACCTGCTCGTCCTCCGCACCGCCTGAAAGTACTCACGGGCGGCGGAGCCGCACGAGGGAGTAACGTCGGGACCAGAACATGAATCCGACCTCGAGTGCGAAGGAATTCCGATGAATCTGGCCTTGACCGACGAGGAGCTGGCGTTCCGCGACGAGATGCGAACGTTCTTCACCACGCAGATTCCGGCGGAGATCCGCGAGCGGTATGCGCGTGGAGAGGAAGTGGGGAAGGAAGGGTTCATCGAGTCCCAGCGGATTCTGAACTCCAACGGTCTCGCGACGCCGCACTGGCCGGTCGAGTGGGGCGGCCGCGACTGGACGCCGGTGCAGAAGCACATCTGGCTCGACGAACTGCAGCTCGCGTCGGTACCCGAGCCGCTTGCGTTCAACACCAGCATGGTCGGCCCCGTCATCGCGGCATTCGGTTCGCAGGAGCAGAAGGAGAAGTTCCTTCCCCCGACCGCCAACCTCGACATCTGGTGGTGCCAGGGATTCTCCGAACCCGAGGCCGGCTCCGACCTCGCGTCGCTGAAGACCCGCGCCGTCCGCGACGGCGACGACTACGTGATCAACGGCCAGAAGACGTGGACCACCCTGGCGCAGCACGCCGACTGGATCTTCGTCCTCGCCCGCACCAACCCGGACGCTCCCAAGAAGCAGGCCGGTATCTCGTTCATCCTCGTCGACATGAAGACGCCCGGCGTCACGGTGCGCCCGATCAAGCTGATCGACGGCGGCTACGAGGTCAACGAGATCTTCTTCGAGGACGTGCGCGTGCCGGCCGAGAACCTCGTGGGCGAGGAGAACCAGGGCTGGAGCTACGCCAAGTTCCTGCTCGGCAACGAGCGCACCGGTGTGACCCGGCTGGGATTCTCCAAAGTCCGTCTCGCGCAGGCGAAGGAACGCGCCGCCGAGATCTCGGTCGGCGAGGGGACGCTGCTCGACGACCCGCTGTTCGCCGCCCGGATCGCCGAACTGGAGAACGAGATCATCGCGCTCGAACTCACCCAGCTGCGGGTGGTCGCCAGTTCGGCCGACGGCAAGCCGAACCCGGCGTCGTCGCTGCTGAAGCTGCGCGGGTCCGAACTGCAGCAGGCCACCCTCGAACTGCTGACCGACGTCGCGGGACCCGACTCCCTGCCCTTCGCCGCCGGTGACGGCATCTCCTCGCCGCTCTGGGCGCAGCGGACGGCCCCGACCTACCTGAACTACCGCAAGGTTTCCATCTACAGCGGATCGAGCGAAGTGCAGCGCAGCATCATCGCCTCCTCGATCCTCGGATTGTGAGGGCGTGACATGGACTTCGAACTGACCGACGAACAGAAACTGCTGCGCGACACCACCCGCGAACTGCTCGGCCGCAGCTACGACGCGGAGAAGCGCAACGCCGTCACCGACACCGAGCAGGGGTGGAGCCCGCAGGTGTGGAAGCAACTCGCCGAGGTCGGACTGCTGGGTCTGAGCTTCGACGAGGAAGACGGCGGAATGGGCGCCGGACCTGTCGAGGTCGCGTCGGTGATGACGGAGATCGGCCGCCGCCTCGCGCCCGAACCCGTCCTCGACGCCGTGCTCGTTCCCGGCGGTCTGATCGCCGCGTCCGGCAGCACGGAGCAGCGGCGCCGGATTCTGCCGGACGTGTCAGAGGGCAACGTCCTGCTGGCCTTCGCCGATCGGGAACCGGGTGTGCGCTGGCCGTCCACCCAGGTGTCCACGACCGCGAAGAAGGACGGCGACGCGTGGACCCTCACCGGTACCAAGAATCCCGTTCCGCACGGCGGCAGCGCGAACACCCTGGTCGTGACGGCGGCACTCCCGGACGGGGGGGTCGGACTGTTCCTCGTCGACGCCGACGCCAGCGGCTTGACCCGCACCGCCTACGCGACCCACGACGGTCTGCGGGCCGCGCAGGTCGAATTGTCGGACACCCCGGCTGAGCCTCTCGGTGAGGGCGGTGACGCGTCGTCGGCGATCGAGGGCGCGCAGATCCGGGCGCAGGCGGCACTGTGTGCGGAGGCCGTCGGCGCGATGGAGGAAGCTCTGCGACTGACCACCGAGTACCTGAAGACCCGCAAGCAGTTCGGTGTTCCGATCGCGAAGTTCCAGACGCTCACGCACCGTGCGGCCGACATGTATGTGCTGCTGGAACTGGCTCGCAGCATGAGTCTCTA
Source organism: Rhodococcus sp. LB1 (assembly GCF_001583455.1). Lineage (NCBI taxonomy): Bacteria > Bacillati > Actinomycetota > Actinomycetes > Mycobacteriales > Nocardiaceae > Rhodococcus > Rhodococcus sp. LB1. Next base: position 15,851 of record NZ_LTCZ01000398.1, read on the forward strand.
CGCGACGATGTCGCTGGCCGACGGAACCGTCGATCCGGTGGTCGCGTCCCGTGCCAAGCTGCAGATCGGCCGCTCCGCCCGCACGATCGGGCAGGAAGCGATTCAGATGCACGGCGGCATCGGCATGACGGCCGAGTATCCGGTCGGGCACTACCTGAGCCGGCTGACCGCCATCGAGCACACCCTCGGCGGGTCCGACGACCACCTGCGGGTGCTCGCGTCGGCGACAACCCAGGGCACCATCAGCATCATCTAGCCGCGCCCGTGAGTACTTCTCAACCGCCCGCGGTTGAGAAGTACTCACGGGTCCAGGTCTCGGATTGGTATCGGAACACGCGTTTTCGACGTGTCGCACAGGGACCCCAGTGTGACGCGGCTAACGTTCTGCGCGCACACCAGAACTCACGGGGGATGTACGTAATCTCGGTGAAGGAGCATTGCCATGGGGTCCGGTCCAGTCAAAGCGATCATGTGGAGCCTGCTTTTCGTGGGACTCGTCGGTGCGGGAGTCGGGATCTCCGAACTGCACGTCCCGTGGACGGTCGCATCGCTGATCGTCGCGTCGGTCTCCGGCCTGGTCCTGCTCAGGATCCGCGCCGACGCGCACCCCGAACTGCACAGCGACCGCCGGATGGCCGCCGGCTGACCCCCCGGTTACTCCGTCTGGAGACTGGCCGCCCACCTGCCGATGTCGCCGCGTTCCAGTGCGAGCGCCAGCAGTTCCGGGAACTTGTCCGGAGTGCAGGCGAACGCGGGAATGCCGAGCCCACCCAGGGCCGCTGCGTTGTCGTGATCGAACGACGGGGCGCCGTCGTCGGACAGTGCCAGCAGAACAACCACCTGGACGCCCGCGTTCTTCATCGCCGCCATCCGCCGCAGCATCTCCGCGCGGATCCCGCCCTCGTACAGGTCCGAGATCAGCACGAACAGCGATTCCGTCGGCCTGTCGATCAGTGACTGGCTGTAGGCGATGGCCCGGTTGATGTCGGTGCCGCCGCCGAGTTGCGTGCCGAACAGCACGTCGACCGGATCGGACAGCTTGTCGGTGAGGTCGACGACCGCAGTGTCGAACACGACCAGCGACGTCTTCAGCGCGCGCATCGAGGCGAGCACCGCGCCGAACACGGACGCATACACGACGCTCGACGCCATCGACCCGGACTGGTCGATGGCGAGGACGACGTCGCGGTGCACGGCCTGCGATCGGCGGCCGTATCCGAGCAGTCGCTCCGGCACCACCGTCTTGTACTCGGGCAGGTAGTGCGCGAGGTTGGCGCGGATGGTGCGGTTCCAGTCGATGTCGCGGTACTTGGGGTTGGTGATGCGGGCCGACCGGTTCAGGGCACCGGTGACGGCGGTCCTGGTCTTCTGCGCGATCCGTTCCTCCACCTCCCGGACCACTTTCTCGACGACCATCCGGGCGGTGGCTTTGCTGGTCTCGGGCATCACCCGGTTCAGGCTCAGGAGCATGCCGACGAGGTGGACGTCCGGTTCGACGGCGTCGAGCAGTTCGGGTTCGAGGAGCAGCTGGGTGAGGCCGAGCCGGTCGATGGCGTCCTTCTGCATCACCTGCACGACGGTGCTCGGGAAGTAGGTGCGGATGTCGCCGAGCCAGCGCGCGACCTTCGGCGCCGATCCGCCGAGACCCGCGCCGCGACGGCGGCTCTTCGACCCTTCACTGCTGGCGTCGTACAGGGCGGCCAGAGCGCCGTCCATCGCCGCGTCCGTCTTGGACGCGAGACCGCCGGTGGACTCCTCGGCGGCGTTGCCGAGCAGCAGCCGCCACCGTCGGAGCCGCTCCGCGTCCTCTGTCACGACCTCACCCCCAGAATGTCCGCGACGGTCCGGATCGCGATCGTGCCCCGACGAGCGTCGACCTCGGCGCGGGCATCTTCCGCGGACCCGCCCTCCACGGACTGCCCGATCGCCCGGCGTTCCCCGGTTTCGAACCCGCCGAACGTGCGCCGCAGCAATGGGAGCACGTCGACGAAGTCCTGCTCGCGCAGTCCCGACACCCAGCCGTCGAGCAGTCGCAGCAGCTGCCGGTCGTGGACCAGCAGCAGCCCTCCGCCGCCGAGGAAGCCGTCGACCCACCCCGCCTTGGCGGAGGGATCGGCGCCGACGGACAGCGCCCGCGACAGTCGGGTGGCGGACTCGGTTTCGCTGACGGTGCCTGCGTCGCGGAGCAATCTGACCATGCGTCCGATCACGAGACCGTTCACGTCGCTGCGGTCGACGAGGCCGGCGAGCGTGCCGAGCCACCGCGCCGACGCACGATCGTCGTCGCGCAGCATCACCGCCGCGTGGACGCCGTCGACGGCGCGGCGCAGGTCGAGTGCGCTGTCGTCGTCCAGACCCGACAGCGCGGAGGGCAGTCCCGCGCAGATGCGGACGAGCAGGCTGTCGGTGACGCGAGTGAGGGACGAGACGTCGGTGCCGCGGACGTCGCCGTATCGCAGCGTGCGGGTGAGCGCGGGCAGGGCATCCATCAGGTGCATCACGTCGTGGTCGAGCGTGGCCGCGGTCTCCAGCGCGCGCAGCAACTCGGCGAGTGCATCCCCGAGATCCGACAGCAAGGCCTGCTCCAGCAGCCCGGTGAGCTGGGCGAGGGAGACGTCACCGGACGACGCCTCCTCGCGCACCTTCGCTGTCGCCGCGGCCTCGACGGTGGTGCCCCACAGCGACGCCTCGATGATCGACACCGCCAGTTCGGGTTTCCAGGTGAGGGACCACGTCTCGCGGAACGTGCCGGTGCCGCGGACGTCGCTGTCGGCCGGCGTGCCCCAGCCGACACCGAGGATCTGCAGGCGATGCAGGAGCCGGGACCGCGCGACGTCGTTGTCTCGGCGCAGGTCGAGGTCGATGGTCTTCTCGGTGGCCTGCTGCTCGAGCCGCAGAGTTTTCGCCCGCGCCCTCAGGTCGGCGTCGAGGGGAACTGTCGGGGTGTCGTCCGGGACGGCGCCGAGTGCCTCGCCGACGACGAGTCGCCGCGTGATCAGGTCGAGCAGCACGTCGTCGCCGTCGCACATCACGGCGCGGGTGGCCTCGGTGACCTCGGAGAGACCGGCCAGCGGCCGCGCACGCATCGCTGCCAACGTGTCTGCGAGACGGACGGATTCGATGACATGCGCACTCGATACGGGAAGGTCCTCGTCCCGCAGCACCCGCGCGACCTTCGTGAGCCATCGGGTGATCGTCCGGTCCGGTGCGGTGAACAGGTGGTGATACCAGCCGGGGGAGGTGATCCCGGCGCCGTACCCCGACGCCGCGGACAGTCGTGAGTGTGTCCACGGCACCCACGTGAGCGAGGTCTTGATCTTGGGGATTCCCTTGAGGATTCGCGCGTCCGAGGTGGCCGGTCCGAGAGGACCGGCGAGTGCCGGGGCGTGCCAGGCGCCGCACACCACCGCGATCCGTTGCGCGCCGCCCTTGATCACCTTCCGCAGCGTCTGGCGCATGTACGCCTCGCGCCTGCTGGTGGATTCGTCGAGTTCGACGGTGTCCCGCAGGGCGGTCATGGCCTCGGTGATCGCGTCGAACGAGTCGGGACCCGAACCTGATTCGATGACGGCGTCCCACCAGCGTTCGGTGTCGTCGTAGCCCGCCGCGGCGGCCAACTGGGTCAGCGGATCCTCGGAGCGGGGCTCGGAGTCGTCGGCGGCGAGGGTGTTGGCGGCGGGAAGGTCGCAGAAGCGGACGTCGACGCCGCGTCCGGCCGCCCACGACAGCGCCTGCCACTCCGGGGAGAACACGGCGAACGGCCAGAATGCCGCCGTCCTGGGCTCCCCGGTGGCATACGCGAGCAGGGCTACCGGAGGTTCCATGGTGTCGGAGACGGTCAACGCGACCAGTGGATCGGCGTCCGCGGGCCCTTCGATGAGGACGGCGTCGGGGACGAATTCGTCGAGGGCGCGACGCACCGATCGTGCCGAACCGGGCCCGTGGTGGCGGATGCCGAAGACACGGACGTCGGAGTTCACCCGGTGACCTCGCGGCACGCCCGGTAGAAGTCGGCCCAGTCCTCCCGTTCACGGACCACGGCCTCGAGGTATTCGGTCCACACCACCTTGTCGGCCACCGGGTCCTTCAGCACCGACCCGAGGATGCCGGCGGCGACGTCGGACGGACGGAGCACCCCGTCGCCGAAGTGCGCGGCGAGGGCGAGTCCGTTGGTGACGACCGAGATCGCCTCCGCCGTCGACAGCGTTCCGGACGGCGACTTCAGTGTGGTGCGGCCGTCGCCGGTGACGCCCGACCGGAGTTCGCGGAACACGGTGACCACACGCCGGATCTCGTCGACGGTCGCCGGGACCTTCGGCAGTTCCAGCGAGGACCCGAGTTGCTCGACGCGCCGCGCGACGATGGCGACCTCGTCCTCCTCGTTGGCGGGCAGGGGCAGTACCACCGTGTTGAACCGCCTGCGCAGCGCGGAGGACAGTTCGTTGACCCCGCGGTCGCGGTCGTTCGCGGTGGCGATCAGGTTGAAACCCTTGGCGGCCTGCACCTCGGTGCCCAGTTCGGGGATGGGCAGCGTCTTCTCCGACAGCACGGTGATGAGTGCGTCCTGCACATCGGCGGGAATGCGGGTGAGTTCCTCGACCCGTGCGATCCGCCCGCCCTGCATGGCCGTCATGACGGGGGACGGGACGAGTGCGCCCGCTGTCGGGCCCTCGGCGAGAAGCCGGGCGTAGTTCCAGCCGTACCGGATGGCCTCCTCCGGTGTCCCCGACGTTCCCTGGACGAGCAGGGTCGACTCGCCGGAGACCGCCGCCGACAGGTGTTCGGACACCCACGTCTTGGCGGTTCCGGGGACGCCGAGCAGAAGCAACGCGCGATCGGTCGCGAGCGTCGCGACGGCCACTTCGATGAGCCGGCGGGGACCGACGTATTTGGGGGTGATGACAGTGCCGTCGTCGAGTTCGCCGCCGAGCAGGTACGTGACGACCGCCCACGGAGACAATTTCCACGACGGTGGCCGGGGCCGGGTGTCGTGCGCGGCGAGGGCGGCGAGTTCGTCGGCGTAGGCCTGCTCGGCGTGGGGGCGTAGCAGGTCGGCCTGGGCGGCCGCGATCTCGGTCACTCGAGCTCCTTCAGGACTGTTCTGCGGTGGTCGATGTTGGTGGCGACAGTGGCGAATGCCTGGTGCCAGCCGGGATCCCGGGTGCGTTCGGCGGCTGCTCGGAGAAGCGGCGCCGCAGCGAACGGGAAGTGCGTCTCGGCGCTGCGGAGGGTCGAGTAGTGGCTGTGCCGGGAGAATTGCCCGAGGTCCTTGCCGGTCTCGGCGTGCCGTCCGGCGACGTTTTCGAGGCGAGTGATCACCCGCTCGGCCAGGTCGAGCGGCCAGGGGTGGGGCAGACCGTCGAACAGCGCGGCGCCGTCGACGCCCAGCAGGTAGGAGTCGGCGCGACCCGACAGGATGTATGCGAGGCGTTCGCGGGCGGGGACGATCGGCACGACGCGGCGTTCGGTCTTCCGCCCTTCGCGGTGCAGCAGAGCCGACGCCCAGCGCGGATTGCGTTGCAGCACGGTCGCGGTGGTCCACGCCTCCGTCATCACCTCCCGCCACTGGTCTTCGATCCGGATCTCCAACGCGGTGGAGGCGGAGCCGATCATGTCTTCCCACACCGACAAGGGCGCGGCGGTGACCACCATCCGCAACCACCAGCTGCGGATTCCCTTGTTCTTGAAGTGGACGTCCTCGATGCCGTCACGACGGGCCGAATCATCAAGCGAACCGGGCATGTTCACCACGAGACGGGTGCGCAGCGGCTTCTTCTCCACCCGCACCCATGCCCGGGCGCGAGCCGCCATCCGCTCGGCGTATGCGGAGTTCGGCAGCTGCCGCAGCAACTGGACCGCCTGCTGGCGCACCTCTTTCCGCCGGTCGTCGAGTGCGTGCTCGAGCAAGGCGGAGTCGGCGTCACTCAGCCCCGTTCCGAGAACGGCGATGAACGCCGCCCGGTGCTCGCCCCGTTCGGAATCCCAGGTGCGGCTCAATTCGGCCATCGCGACCGCCGGGTTCACCGCCCGCATGGTCGTGAGCCATTGCAGTCGTTCCTGGTGTGCGCCGTGCGTCCACACGTCGGTGCGATCGGACCGGCGGACCAGCATCGACCAGTCCTGGTTCTGCGCGGCGAGCCATTGGCCGCGGGGACCCACCAGTCGGAGAATGCTCTCGCGGTGGGTGTCGTTGGTGCGGGCCACGGCCATCAGGTCGGCGACGAGATGATCCGGCGCGCGGTAATCCCGCTCGGCCACGACCGCGAACCACTCGGTGAGAGTCCACGACTTGGCCGCGAGCAACTGCATCAGATGCGACGCGGACGCGGGCGGCAACTGCAGTCTCGGATCGTCCTCGGCAGGCGCGGGCAGCACGCGCGCGGTGGCGGCGACTCCGCCGTCGCGGTACGCGTTCTCGAGGGCGGCGGCGCCCAGCAGTGTCTCCGCCGGATCGCCGTTGACCGTCTGTGCCAGTTCGCCGGTGGCCAGATCCTCGAACGACGGGGCGGTCCGTGCCGTGCCGAGAAGGGCGGCGGACAGGAGTTCGCTCATCGCCGACTCCCCGCCACCGCGGCCGTGGGTGTGCCGGCCCCGAGCGGGTACACGTCGCCGCGATCGAACACCGACACGGGAACCAGCGCTTCGCTGGTCCACTCACCGAACACGGTGACGGGACGGCCGCCGGACAGTCCGAGGAGCCGCCACAGCACGGGGTCTTCGCCGGAGAGCGGCAACGCGCGCCCCTGCGCGTCGACGACGAACCAGTGCCCGTCGTCGAACGCCGGGGTGACGCCGGTGAGCAGAGCCGGCCACGAGCGGACCCACGGGTCGGCTCCGACCGCGGCGGCGAAGTGGTCGAGAGCGGTGTCGATGTCGCTCGGTGCGACCGTGGTGAACGGTTCGGGGGTCTCGTGGGCGTCGCCGAACTGGGCGCGCAGCGTCGCGGCGCCGGGGTAGAAGTGCAGGGTGGCGTCGACGAGCGATCCCAGCGGCGGGACCACTGTCGAGAAGTTCGCGGAGCCGTGCGCGAAGTCCAGGAGGATCGCGCGGCGACCGTGGTCGCGGCCGATCAACCACACCTTGCGGGTGAAGAGGCGCTTCTCCTCGGTGGTCTGCATTCCCAGGACCATCCACCGGTCGCGGACTCCCGGCTCGCTGCGCACGCTGTCGGTGGCCACCGGGTATCCCACGTGTGAGCGCACCGAGGCCTGCAGGGGTTCCGGTAGTTCGCTCAGACGGCGATGGGCGACGACGAGAAGGTGCAGCCTGGCGTACTCGCGGAGCAAGCGGTCCGGCCAGTCTGCTCGGGTGGCCACGACGATCGGCAGGCGACGCAGCGCGGACGCGACGCCGGGCGCCTGCGCGTCGACCATCCGGGCCGCGATCGCGTCGAACGCGGACGCCGAGATGTCGGCTGCGCCGAGCCCGCCGCGGATCTGGTCGGTGAGCCACAGGTCGAGTTCGTCGAGGCCCGCCGTCACCCGCTCGGCCCGGCGTTCGGTGGCCTTCGCACCGGCCGTCTTGGTGGTCGCAGCCGCCGGCACGGCTGCCCGCCCGGCCCTGCGGCTCAGCCATTCCGCCGCAAACGGGGGCGGTTCGGACTGCTCCGGGACCCGGCCCTGCGACCAGATCAGCAACAACCCGAGCGTGTGTTTGCAGGGAAATTTCCGGCTCGGACACGAGCAGTTGTACGCCGGCCCGAAGAGGTCGACGACCGATCGATACGGGGTCTTGCCGCTGCCCTGGCACAGTCCCCAGAGCGCGCCGCCGTTGCTGCCCGTCTCAGACCACGCGGCCGACAGCTTTCCGGCGGCAGCGAGCGAGCCGGCATCGGGGGCGACCGATGCGACCTGTCCCTCCGACCAAGGCGACGTCACTCCGTCACCGTAGGGGAGTTGTCCGACAGGAAGGGAGGAGGGTGGCCGGAATTGTCGGCCAACTTCGGTGTGGACGTCGGTCTCCCGTGTCAAGCTGTCGTCAGGTACGACAGCGAGGGAGTGGGCCGGTGATCCACGGAAGGTATTTCGAGTTCAAGGGTCGTCCCGCCGTGCGGTTCCGCTGCACGTACCCGTTCGCCGTCCAGAGGCTGTGGGAGGCGGTGTCGGAGCCGGACGAGCTCGCGCGCTGGTTTCCATCGCGGGTCCGCATCGACCCCTACGCCGGTGGCGACATCGAGTTCTTCCCGGAACCGCACAGCGACCCGGAGACGGGGACGGTCCTCGTCTACGGCGCCCCGTACACCCTGGCGTTCACGTGGGGCGGGGACGAGATCCACTTCGAGGTCGAGCCGACTGCGGACGGGTGCGCCCTGACGCTCGTCAACGTCCTCGAGGTCCGCAACACGGCGGCCAGGAACGCGGCCGGGTGGAGTGTCTGCCTTGCCGACCTCGACCGGCACCTCGACGGCTCCGACGCGCCCGGTCACCGTGGAGATGCGTCCGCGGACTGGCGGCCGTTCTATCAGACCTATTTGGGGGAGGGGATGCCGTCCGGTGCGCAGATCCCCGGGGAGTCCGCCTGATCGTGGCCGGCGGCGGTCCGGCGGCGAGGGCGTTCGAACAGGCTCTCCACGTCCGACGCCGGCTCGTCCGGTTCCTCGACCGCGATGTTCCCGCCGGTCCTCAGCCACCCGTTCCGCAGCGACGACGTCAACCAGTTGTCCAGCGCGGCTTGAGTTTCGAACTTCAGCACGATCACGCAGACATCTGAGGTGCTGCTCTCCTTGAGCCATCCTCCGCCGAGGAATCCGGGAAACAGCCGGGCGAGCCCGAGTCCGGTCTGGATCCAATCGGCGAACTCCTCGTCGCAGCCGGGGAGGACCCGGCGGACGATGGTCGTCGTGACGGACGCATCCACAGGCCCGGCTGTTCCGGCGCCCTCGGCCGCGTGCTCCATCGTTTCCTACCTCGGTTCCCGCTCACCCCCGTGACACGTGCCACCTCAAACTACCAGCGGATACGACCTCACAGGTCGTAGAAGGGCGCGGCGTACCTGAACGTGCCGGTGATGCTCGGATCCCAGCGTGCGAGCCGGCGAACCTGGAAGTGGGACGACCACGAGGGCTGGTCCGGCTCGATCCCGACCGACGTTCCGGAGACGAAGCCGAATCGCGGGTAGTAGTCGAGGTGGCCGAGTAGTGCCACCAGGGGTTCGTCTCCGGCGTCGGCGCCGCCGAGCGCGGCGTGCATCAGTGCCGAGCCCACGCCGTCGCGCTGGAGGCCGGGGAGCACGCCGATCGGGCCGAGCGCGAGTACGTCCGTGGAGTCGACTGTCGCGCGGGTCAGGCACACGTGACCGGCGACGGACCCCGCCAGTTCGGCGACGAGGGACAGCTGCGGAATCCATGCGTCGCTCGAGCGCAGCCGGGTCACGAGGCCGACCTCGAGGGGAGCGTCGCCGTCGAACGCCTGCCGGTGGACCTCCGCCACCGCGTCGAGGTCGCCCGGATTCTCGCGTCTGATCAGCATGCGGACAGAGTGCATCGACGGGCCCGCGGCCGCAACGGATTTCTGGCGGCGCTCGTTGTCCGGCCGGTAGCGGTGGACGGAAAGCGTTCTCCAATTGTGACCGTGTGACGTTTCCACCCGACTGAATTTCCGAAGCATCGATAGCAGTATGGGCAGAACGTGAGTCGAGCAAAGGACAACGGGAATCGAGGTGCGGGTGGTCGAGGCCAGAGTGGTCGGATACAGTTGCGGTGTGCAACACAACGAGGTCGAGCCGGAGGAAACGCCCGCATCGGGCGTGGTGGCCGTCCATGACGAACTCGTCCGCCTCGTCCGTCAACTGGTTGCCGGTGACCGCCCTCCCGTCGGATCCCCGACGTTCGCTCAACATTCGCTGCTCTCCTTCGTCGCCCGCAATCCGGGATGCCGGGCCACCCAGATCTCGGACGCATTCGGCGTGCACCGCTCCACGGTGTCGCGTCAACTCCGGGGCTGCATCGACGAGGGATGGGTGCATGCCGAGCCAGGACCGCTCCGCAGCGGTCACCCGCTGAGCCTCACCGACGGCGGTGTCGCGGTGTTGGCCGGCGCCGACGCACGCCGCGTGGAGGAAGTACGGGACCGGGTGGCCTCGTGGTCGGACGGCGAAATCGCCGCGTTCGCCCGGCACCTCCGGAAATTCCGCCAGGGCGGCGACACAGACCACGACAACATCGGAGACGACACCCGTGCGTGAGTACACCAGCGCCCCGACGTTCACCGTCTCCGACCACGAGAACGCCGTGCTGAGGGTGTTCGCGCACGCCGAGAGCCACCCGGATCGGGTGATGTACACGCGCCCGGAGTCCGGCGGATGGGTAGACGTGACGGCCAAGGACTTCGGCGCGCTCGTCATCGGGGTCGCGAAGGGTTTGATCGCCAACGGTGTCCAGCCCGGCGACCGCGTGGCACTGCTGTCGTCGACGAGATTCGAATGGTCGCTGCTCGACTACGCGATCTGGGCGGCGGGCGCCGCGTCCGTTCCGATCTACGACTCTTCCTCGCACGACCAGATCCGGTGGATCATCGAGGATTCGGGGGCCGTCGCCGCGCTCGTGGAGACGCCGGCGCACGCGTCGAGTTTCGAGGGCGACGGCATCCCTTACACGCTGAAGCGCATCCTCACCATCGACGAGGACGCGGTGGGCACGCTCATCAGGGACGGGTTGTCGATCGACGATTCCGAGGTGTTCAAACGCGTGGTGGCGCTGACCGCCAGCGATCTCGCCTCGCTCGTGTACACGTCCGGGACCACGGGCCGTCCCAAGGGCTGCATCCTCACTCACCGGAACTTCCTGTCGGAGGTGCGGGCGTTGCTCGCGGCACCGATCGGTGACGTCGCCCGGCCGGGAAACCGCGTCCTGACGTTCCTTCCGCTGGCACACGTGCTGGCGCGCGCGGTGTCGCTGGCGATGTTCGAGGCCGGTGCGACGCAGGCGCACTGGTCCGACTTCGGCACGGTCACGGGCGAATTCGAACGGTTCCGGCCCAACACCATTCTCGGTGTTCCCCGCGTGTTCGAGAAGGTGCGGGACGGTGCGGCGCGCAAGGCGGCGTCGGCGGGCGGCCTGCAGAAGCGGATCTTCGACTTCGCCGAGGCCACGGCGGTGGCGTACAGCGAGGCCCAGGACGCGGGTGGTCCGTCGTTGCGCCTCCGGTTCGAGCGTGCGCTCGCCGACAAGCTCGTCTACGCGAAACTCCGTGCCGCCCTGGGCGGCGACTGCTGGTGGGCGATCTCGGGTGGCGGCGCGCTCATGCCGAGGCTCGGTCATTTCTTCCGCGGCATGGGAGTTCCGGTCTACGAGGGTTACGGTCTCACCGAATCGACTGCCGCGCACTGCGTGAACGTCCCCGGTGTCCAGAAGATCGGGACGGTCGGTCAGCCCCTGGGCGGCAACAGTGTGCGCATCGCCGAGGACGGTGAGATCGAACTGCGCGGCGGCGTCGTGTTCGGCGGCTACTGGCGCAACGAACACGCCACCCGGGAAGTGCTGGACGACGGCTGGTTCCGCACCGGCGACCTCGGCGACCTGGACGACCAGGGCTACCTCACCATCACCGGCCGCAAGAAGGATCTGCTGGTCACCGCCGGCGGCAAGAATGTGTCGCCGGGACCCCTCGAAGACCGGCTGCGCTCGCACACCCTCGTCTCGCAGGCCGTGGTGGTGGGGGACGGTCGCCCGTTCGTCGGTGCCCTGCTGACCGTCGATCCGCAGGAATTCGACAAGTGGAAGTCCGCGCACGGCAAGCCGTCCGACGCCACGGTGGCGGACCTGCGCGACGACGAGGAGCTGCGCGGGGATCTGCAGGACGCGGTGGACGACGCGAACACCACCGTGTCGCACACGGAGTCGATCAAACGGTTCGTCGTCCTCGGCCGCGACCTCTCGGAGGCCGACGGGGAACTGACCGCCACCCTGAAGATCAAGCGTCCCGTGGTGACCGAGCGCTTCGCCGACGACATCGCGAGCCTGTACCGGCGGGGCTGACCCGTTACGGTGGCGGCATGACAACAGCGTTCGTTCTGTCGGGCGGGGCGAGCCTCGGGGCCATCGAGGTCGGCATGTTGCAGACCCTCATCGGCAGGGGAATTCGGCCGGACCTCATCGTCGGCACGTCCGTCGGCGCGCTCAACGGCGCCTGGCTCGCCGGCGGCTCCTCCGACGCAGACCTGCGCGAACTCGCCGACCTGTGGCGCGGTCTCACCCGCAGTGCGGTGTTTCCCACCGGGTTGCTCACCGGATTCACCGGTTTCGTCGGTCTCCGGAACCATCTGGTGTCCAACCGCGCCATCCGGAGGCTGCTGGAGAAGAATCTGCGGTTCGAGCGGATGGAGGACGCGCCGATCCCGTTGCACGTCATCGCCGCCGACGTGCTGACCGGCAAGGACGTCCGGTTGTCGACGGGGCCGGCCGTCGACGCCGTCACCGCCAGCGCGGCGCTGCCCGGCATTCTCCCACCCGTGGTGATCGACGGCCGCGCGCTGATGGACGGTGGGGTCGTCAACAACACGCCGATCTCCCACGCGATCGAACTGGGGGCCACGACCGTGTGGGTGCTCCCCACCGGATATGCGTGCACGCTGTCGAAGGTCCCCGGAAGTGCCCTGGGTATGGGGCTGCTCGGTGTGACCCTCGCGATCAATCAGCGGCTCGCCCTCGACATCGAGCGGTACGAGAGCGCCGCCGACATCCGGGTGGTGCCCCCGCTGTGCCCGCTGGACACGAGTCCCGCCGACTTCGGCGACGCCGACGAGCTGATCACGCGGGCGCGGGAGCAGACCGCAAAGTGGCTCGACGAGGCGCGGGTCGTCCAGGTCGGTCAGGCCGATCTGCTGCTGCCGCACGTGCACGGATAACCGTCAGCGGCACCCCGCAGGTGCCGGCACCCCGGCCAGTCGCTCGTCGATCCAGCGCACCACCTCGGGCAACGCGAACACGGCCGCGGTGAGGTGCTCGCCGAACTGCGGGGCGTAGGCGACGTCGCCGCCACTGCCGCACCACTCCTGCTGCAGAGCGATCACCCCTTCCTCCGGAATCCACTCGTCGCCGAGGAACACCCGCGACGACCCGTGGTACAGCAGCACCGGCGTGGCCGGGGTGAGCGCGCCCATCCTGTTTTCGGCGACCACCGTTCGGGCCGTGGGACTGCCGAACGGGTCGGGTAGGGCCGCGAGCAGTTCGGCGGGAAGCAAGGTGATCCCGGCCGGTGCGAGCGCCAGGATGCACTGGTCCTTCAGCGGGGACGTCGCCAGCAGCACACCGAGCGGATTCGCCAATGTCAGCATTTCCGGATACTCGCGGGCGAGCCCGAGAACGGCGGACAGGTACAGGCCCGAACCGAGCCGGCCGTTCATCGTCCTGCGCAGCAAACCGAAATCGGCGGGTATCCCGCCCGCGGCGGCGCCGGCGAGTTCGACGTCCGGCGCGTACGACGGTTGCAGTTGCGCTGCCCAGCCGGTGGCGATGGCACCGCCGCTGTAACCGGTCGCGACGACCGGACTGTCCGAGAGCCCGAGACCGGGCAGCCGCTTCATGCCGCGGATGCTGTCGAGCACGGCATGTCCCGCCATTCGTCCCGCGCTGTACGCCATCCGCGGTCCCTGGTGGTCGGGCACGAGCACCGCGTAGTTCTTCGCGAGGAACAACGACAGCACCGGTGGGATGTCCAGGTCCAGGGTCTGCCAGTCGTGCACCATCTTGTAGGACGGGGTGCACCGGGCGCCCAGGGAGTCGATGGGCATGTTGTAGTCGACCACCGGTCGCGGTCCCGGCGCCGTCCACGCCGCGGTCGGCACCAGGACCGTCGCGGTCACCGGCACGGGGCGGTCCTTGGAATCGTTGGAACGCACCATGATCTGGTGGGCCCGGTGCGGTACCAGCATGTTCGGGAACGCCCGGAGCGTCACTTCCCGTGCGCGGATGATCTCGCCGGCACCGAACTCCGAGACGTTCGGCGGCCACGCGAAGAAGTCGTCGTCCAGAATGGGGGACGGGAGAATGGATTCGGTCCCCAGGGGCTGGGCGGACACACGTGGGGGATGGGCGCAGACATACGCGGCTGCGCAGGTAGACAGTGTCATCAGGACCACTGCACGAAACAGCTTCATCGCTACCACCGCCTGAGGTAACTGTCCCAGAATGTAACTGTAACTCCAGTCACATCATCGCAGATCGACACGGGTACAGTGGTGGTTTGTTTTCGCCGCTGGGTGGTTACTGTGTGTGCATGGCGGTCACCGTGGAGCGGGCAGTACTCGAGCAGGCTGAAGACATCGTTCAGATGCATTGGGACGCCGAGGATTGGATCCTGGCCAGGGAACTCGACGCACCCGCCCGGGGTGAGGTGTCGCTCGCCGACGTTCGTGAACAGATCGAGTTCGGGGAATGGCGCGTCGCACTGTTCGCGGGCATCGTGGTGGGGGCGCTGCGGGTGCTGCGGTCCGACCCCGACGTGTGGACCGAGGACGACATACCGGCCGCCTACGTGGCCCGCGTCATGACCGACCGCCGGCACGCCAGCGCGGGACTCGGCGCCCAATTGCTCCGGTGGGTCGACGAGCACGCCCGCTCCGAGGACGCGTCCGTCGTCCGGCTCGAGTGCGTCGAAACCAACGCCCGGCTCCGCGACTACTACGAGGAGCAGGGATTCTTCCTGGTGGGTCGCAGGGACTTCGACGTGGAATGGCCGAGCGTCGTGCTCATGGAGAAATCCCTGCGCTGACCGTTCACAGCGGGTCGAGGATGCGGTGCAGGAACTGGCGCAGTCTCGGCCCGGTCGGATTGGCGAGTACGTCTTTCGGTGTGCCGCGTTCGAGTACGACGCCGTTGTCGACGAACAACACCTGGTCGGCCACCTGCTGCGCGAACCGGATCTCGTGGGTCACGATCACCATCGTCCAGCCCTCGGTCGCGAGATCCCGGATCACGCGCAACACCTCGCCGACCAGTTCGGGGTCGAGTGCGGACGTGGGCTCGTCGAACAACATCAGTTTCGGCTTCAGGGCGAGCGCCCGGGCGATACCGACCCTCTGCTGCTGACCGCCCGACAGCTGGTACGGGTACTGGTCCGCCTTCTCCGCCAGGCCGACCTGGGTGAGCAACCGCTTCGCGTCAGCGCGCGCCTCGTCCTTGGGGCGTTTCTGCACCACGATCGGGCCCTCGGTCACGTTCTGGATCACCGTCTTGTGCGGAAACAGGTTGTGGGCCTGGAACACCATGCCGCTCTGCCCGCGGAACCTGGTCAGCGTCGACCGGTCCACATCGGCGCCGAAGTCCACGGACACGTCGCCGATGGAGATCGTCCCGCGGTCCGCACGGTCGAGGGCGTTGAGGGTGCGCAACACCGTCGTCTTGCCGGAGCCCGACGGCCCGATGATGACGGTCACCGTTCCTGCCCCGACGTCGAAGCTGATGTCGCGCAGGACGTGATGGTCGCCGAACGACTTCTCGACGCCGGATACCTGAAGCAGGGGAGAGGTGTCGGTCATGTGGCCACATACCTGTCGAGTCGGGCTTCGAGGCGGCCCTGGATGGCCGACAGGAAGATGCAGATCACCCAGTAGTACAGGGCAGCGACGCTGTACAGGGCGAAGAAGTCGAAGGTGGGCGCGGCCGCGAGCTGGGCGACGCGCAGCAGTTCGGTCACCAGGATCGTCGACGCCAGCGAGGTGTCCTTCACCAGCGAGATCAGCGTGTTCGACAGCGGCGGCACCGCGACCCGTGCGGCCTGCGGCAGGACGATCCGCTGCAGAGTGGTCGTGTACCCCATCCCGATGGTCTGCGCGGCTTCCCACTGCCCCTTGGGGATCGACAGGATCGCCGACCGGATCACCTCGGCGGCGTACCCGCCGACGTTGAGGCTGAACGCGATCACGGCCGCCGGGAAGGGGTCGAGAACCACGCCGAACTGGGGCAGCGCGTAGAACACGATGAACAACTGCACCAGAAGCGGCGTGCCGCGGATGATCGAGACGTAGAACCGGGCGATCACCGACAGTGGTCTGATCGACGAGATCCGGGCGAGCGCCACCAGCAACGCGATGACGAGTCCGATGCTGAAGCTGATGATCGTCAGCGGAATCGTCATGGTGACGGTGGCCTTCAGCATCGGCCACAGGTTGTCCAGAATCAGCTGGACTGTTGCGTCGTCCACAGGCAGGCTCTCAGTTGGTCGGTGCCGAGACGTCGGTGCCGAAGTACTTCTGCGAGATCTGGGCGAGCGTTCCGTCGGCGCGCAGTTCGTCCAGGGCCTTGTCGATGTCGGGCATCAGACCGCTGTCCTTGCGGGCCGCGAACGCCTGCTCACTCGTGTCACCGGTCTCGGCGGCCACCTTCACGCCGGTGTCGCTCGTCTGCTTCTGGTATTCGGCGACGGCCAGATTGTCGTTGACGGTGGCATCGACGCGGCCGTCCTTGAGCAGCGTGATGGCCTGCACGAAGCCCTCGACGGATTCGACGTTCGCGCCCGCATCCCTGGCGACCTGTGCCCAGTTGCTCGTCGCGGACTGCGCCGTCGTCTTGCCGTTCAGGTCGGCGAGCGAGGTGATCGAATTGTCGTCGGCGCGGGTGACGATCACACCCTCGGAGTAGGTGTACGGCGTCGACAGGTCGTACTTCTGGGTGCGCTCGTCGTTGACGGTCACCTGGTTGGCGACGAGGTCGTAGCGTTTCGCTTCGAGGCCCGCGAAGATCGAGTCCCACGGTGTCTGCGTGAACTCGACGGAGACGCCGAGTTTGTCACCGACCGCGCGGATGACATCCACGTCGTACCCGGTGAGCTGACCGTCGGGGCCCTGGTAGCTGAACGGTGTGTACGTGCCCTCGGTGCCGACCTTCAGTACCCCGGCCTCGCGAACCTGGTCGATGACCGGCCCCGAGTCGGAGTTCCCACACCCCGCCAGCGACAGCGCGGTCAGGACGGTGATCAGGACGGCCGGAAGTGTGCGTCGCACGGGGTTCCTCCTCTGTCGGCGGATCAGCTAACCGTACTGGTCGAACGCTACCCGGATAGGATCTTCCGAGTCCCCTCAGGAAGTAGGTTTGTCTCGTCGTGCCTTCTCTCGCTCTCCGACGGCCGGTGTGGCTGCATCCGACGGTGTTTCGTATCGAGTCGTTGTCCGCGCTCGTCGTGGCGATGGCCCTCATCCCGGAGGCGTTGTCGTTCTCCATCATCGTGGGGGTCGATCCGCGGGTGGGCTTGTTCACCGCCGCGATCATGGCGATGACCATCGCGTTCACCGGTGGCCGTCCCGCGATGATCTCCGCGGCCACCGGTTCGGTGTCGCTGGTGCTGGCCCCGCTCATGGCATCACACGGATTGCAGTACCTCATTGCTGCCGTCTTCCTCGGCGGTGCGATGCAGATCCTCCTCGCCGTCCTCGGGGTCGCGCGTCTCATGCGGTTCCTGCCTCGCAGCGTGATGGTCGGGTTCTGCAACGCGCTGGGAATCCTCATCTTCGTCCACCAGTTCCCGTATCTGACGAACGTGCCGTGGGCGGTGTACGCGCTCCTCGCCGCCGGTCTGGCGCTGCTCGTGTGGATCCCGAAGCTGACCACCGCGGTGCCCGCCCCGCTGCTGGTGATCGTCGGTCTCACTGCGTTCACCGTCCTCGCCGGTGTCGCGGTGCCCACCGTCGGGGACCAGGGGGAACTGCCCGACGGACTGCCGACCCTGATCGGGCTGCCGGACGTTCCGCTCACGGTCGACACCCTGAAGATCATCGCCCCGTTCGCGCTGGCGATGGCAGTCGTCGGACTGCTCGAATCGTTGATGAGCGCCAAACTCGTGGACTCCGTCACCGACACGCATTCGGACAAGACGCGGGAGTCGTGGGGCCAGGGCGTCGCGAACATCGTGACCGGACTCTTCGGCGGCATGGGCGGGTGCGCACTGATCGGGCAGACCATCATCAACGTCAAGACCGGTGGCGCGCGAACCCGGTTGTCGACGTTCCTGTCCGGTGCGTTTCTGCTGATTCTCGTGGTCGGGCTCGGCGACGTGGTGGGGACCATTCCGATGGCGGCGCTCGTCGCCGTGATGGTGCTGGTGGCCGCCACGACCTTCGACTGGCACAGCGTCCGCACGCTCCGGCGGATGCCGCTGAGCGAGACGATGGTGATGCTCAGCACCGTGGCGGGCACCCTGGCCACCGACAACCTCGCGATCGGTGTCGGTGTCGGCGTGCTGGTGGCGATGGTTCTGTTCGCGCGCCGGGTGGCCCACATGGTGGACGTGCGCGGCGAACTCGACGGCGACGTGAAGACGTACCGGGTGAGCGGTCAGCTCTTCTTCGCCTCGTCCAACGACCTCGTGTTCTCGTTCGACTACGCCGACGACCCCGGCCGTGTCGTGATCGATCTGTCGGGCGCCACCATCTGGGACGCGTCCACCGTGGCCGCGCTCGACGGCATCAACACCAAGTACGCGAGTCGCGGCACCGACGTCACGGTGGAGGGCCTGAATCCGGTCAGCGAGGAGCGGTACCGCAGGCTGACCGGCCGGCTGGGCGACTAACCTACGGTTTCCCGCAGGTATGCGAGGTCCTCGGCCAGCCCCTCCGCCGGCGTTTCGAGGACGACGGGCGCATCGGCGGTGCGCACGACCTCGGCGAGCAGTTCGGCGTCGATGGTTCCGTCGGCGAGGTTGGCGTGCCGGTCGCGGGCCGAGTTGAATTCGTCGCGGGAGTTGTTGAGGTGCACCAGGTCGATGCGTCCGGTGATGGCCTTGATGCGTTCGACGACGCCCACCAGTTCCTCACCGCCCGCCCACGCGTGACAGGTGTCGAGGCAGAATCCGGCGCCGAAATCGCCGACCTCCTGCCACAGCCGGTCGATGGCGTCGAAGTGCCGTGCCATCGCGAAGTCGCCGCCTGCCGTGTTCTCGATCAGGATGGGGACCGGGAATCCGCCCTTGTCGGCCTGGCGTTCGAAAAGTTTGCGCCAGTTGACGATCCCCGCGTTCACGTCCTCTCCGTCGCGGACGTGGCCACCGTGGACCACCAGCCCGAACGCACCGATGTCGGCGGCGGCCTGGGCCTGCTGCGCGACGGCGTTGCGGGACGGCATCCGGAGCCGGTTGTTGAGGCTGGCCACGTTGATCACGTACGACGAGTGCACGACGACGTCGATGGGGCTGTTCCGGATCTCGTCGGTCCGCGGATGCGTCGGCGGTTTGTCCCACTTCTGCGGGTCCGTGAGGAACATCTGGATGACGTCGGCGCCGAGCGTTTCGCCGTATCCGATCGGATCTTCGTCCTGGCGGACGTGTGCTCCTATGCGCATGTATCCAGGGTAGGGGGTGGGTGTGTCGACGTGTCTTGTGCTTGTGATCGCAGGCTTAAAGCGGGAGATGATCCGTTTTATGTTCTTCTCGTATCTTAAGCTTGCGCTCGCAGTCATAGGGATGGACTTCGGGGCAGAATCGGCGCACACTGTCGTTAAGCATCCGTCGACAAGCATTGCACCGATCAGGGAGGCTTCATGGCAACCCCACGCCGCCGCGAGCGAACCGACACCGGTGGAGTCGCCGACGGGTTCGTGGCGCGGCGACACCAGCTCGGGCTGACGCAGGCGGAGCTGGCAGACCTGGCCGGGGTGTCGAGGTCGAGTGTGCAGTCGATCGAATCTGGTCGGGGGACCGTGCAACTGGATCTCGTCGACGCCGTCGCGGACGCGATGGGATGCCGTCTGGCGCTCGTCACCCGCTCGGGTGTGGAGGTGGCGTCCTGATGGTCGAGAACCTCAGCAGTGTCGACCGGGCCGACGTCTACAAGGGCGAGCGCCTCGCGGGCAGTCTCGTGCGGGAGGGCGGTGACGTCGTCTTCCGCTACGACGCCGCGTACCTGCAGGACCCCGGCGCCCCGCAGGTTGCATGGACGATCCCCACGTCGTCGGCCGAGGTGCGCGCGAGTGGGGGCAGCGTCCCGCCGTTCTTCGCGGGGCTCCTCCCGGAAGGAATCCGGCTGCGAGGCGCAGTGGCAGCCACCAAGACGTCCGAGGACGATCACCTCACGATCCTGATGGCGGTCGGGGCCGACACGATCGGCGACGTGCGCGTGCTACCCGCAGGGGTGCCGCCGCCCGAGACCGCACCGGTGTTCGACCCCGACGCGGTCGAGCGCCAGGACCTGCGGGCGTTGTTCGAGCACATGTCGGGGCACGAGGCGGTGAAACTGGACCCCACCTCGCTACCCGGTGTGCAGGCGAAGGTGTCGGCTCAGATGTACTCGACGCCGATCGCCACCGAGAAGGGTCCCGCGATCCTCAAACTCTCACCACCGCAGGGGTATCCGCAGTTGGTCGAGAACGAGCACTTCTTCATGGGGCTCGCCGCGCAGTGCGGGTTGCCCGTCGCCGATCATCAGCTGGTGCGTGACGGGAAGGGTAATGCCGGTCTGCTCGTCGCCCGATTCGACCGGCGCGTCGATTCGTCCGGCCGCGTCATCCGCACACCCCAGGAGGATGCGTGCCAGGTGATGGGGATGTTCCCCGCCGCCAAGTACCGGCTGAAGACCGAGAGCGTGATCACTGCACTCGCCGGCGCGTGTGAGCGCGGCGGCGGTTCGGCCCGGGTGGCCACCCTGGAACTGCTTCGGCTGGTGGCCTATTCGTACGCGATCGGCAACGGCGACCTGCACGGAAAGAACTTCTCGGTGCAGCTTGCCGAATCGGGGTTGTGGAGTGTCACACCAGCCTACGACCTTCTGTGCACCCAGCCGTACCTCGGATGGCGCGACCCGATGGCTCTCGACTTCTACGGCAAGGCGAACAAGCTGAACCGCAGGCACTTCGTCGAATCCGGTGGCCGGCTCGGTGTCCCTGAACGCGCGGTCACCAGAATGCTCGACGGCGTCCGCAAGGGCATCAGACGTGGCATCGGGGAGATCGAGACGATCGGCTTCACCGCAAAGGAGAACGCCCTGCTGCGCACGCTGATGGAACGGCGCTCGGACGAACTGGGCTGAACCGGCTCACCACACTCGAAACGCGCTGTCCGAGAGCGTGAATCCGTGGCCCGCATCGCTGCGGCACGTGACCCCGGACGTCTCGTCGACGAGGCACGTCAGGTCGTTCACCTGCAACGCGGTGCCGTACGACAGTGCGGGGGCGGCGGATCCGTCGAGGGGGTAGTACCGGGGATCGCCGGCACTGGCGAACTGACCGAGGCGGCCACCGGTGACCTCGATCGCGTTGGGAGTCACCGGGGTGCCGGACGCGCCGGCGCCCGGGACCTTCGGCGCCGACGCCGGCATCGGGCCGTGACAGCCGGCGGTCGGGAGGTCGCCGCCGGTGAGGATTGCGCAGTGGAACTTGGTGCTCGGCGTCGTGAAGTAGTAGCTCCCCGCCGCGGTGCCGGCAAACGTCTGCGGGTTTGCCTCGGCAGGGGTGCTCGCGGTGGTGGTGGTGGTGGTAGTCGTCGTGGTGGTGGGGCTCGTCGACGTGGTCGTGCTCGTCGTCGCAGTGGTGGTCGTCTTCGGTGCGGTCGTCACCGTCGGGGTGGTCGCGGGCCCCGCGACGGCGCCGGTCTCGGGGGATCCGTCGACCGAGCGACCGCAACCGGCCACCACCAATGCCGTCGCGAACAGAATCACCGCACGCACCGTGTAGGTCATGGTGGAGAGCCTAGAACCGCGCGCAGCCTCGGCGGTCGCGGCGCGTCGGACGAAATTCTGGGACAGTGGTGACCAGCGAACTGCCAGGAGGTCCGATGCCGGAAAGCCCCCACTACGAGGAGCGGCGTGCACGCATCTCCCTGCAGGTCCGCCAGTGGTGCGAACGATCCGCGATCACGGGCACCCACGCCCCGTTGTCGGACGCCGCTGCCGTGCTGATCGCCGCCGGACACCTCGATTCGCCCACCCGGCAGGTACTCACCAACCGGCGTCGCGCGGGCCGCACCATCCCGTCGATCGGCGGCTTCGGGGCACTGCGTCTGCTGACGGACGAGTACCACCAGGTGGCGCGCCGCGCCGGCAGCCTGCGTCCCGGCCCGGCGCAACTTCTGTTCAAATACCGTGCCACCGAACTGGGCCGCAAGCTGCAGTCGTCTCGGTCTGCGGTCGTGATGTCGCCGGCGCACTACGGCAACGGTGTCCGGGCGATGCGCCGGGATCGGCGTGAGGGTGTCCATCTCGATCTCGAACAGCGTGAGGCGCTGTTCCGGGCGTTGCAACGCACACCGGCGCCGACCGCCGGTACCGCGCTCGAACGTGCAGGCAACTATGCCCGCGGCACCGCGGCGGAACGACTCGGCCAGGCGGCCGAAAACACGCCGATGGCCGCAGTCGGACGACGCGTCGCCGACGCCATCGGCAAGGGCGTCGATCTCGACAACGACAGATTTGCCGACTCGTACGACACCCTGCTCTACCTGGCGGGGATGCTCTTCGACAGGATCGACGGTTCCGCAGTCTGGCATTCGGAGCACTTCGCGATCCAGCGGTACCAACTCGACCTCGCCGAAGAACTGACACAGATCGCCGTCGACACCGTGGCGCTGCGCGGAATCCGGACCGAGCTCGACGAAGCGCTGCGCGCCACCCATTCCGACACGGCGCGTGAACAGATCGAGGCCCGGCAGAACGCGCTGAAGCCGGTATGGGATCAACTGGTCGACCGCGTCGCCGCACTCGCACGAATCGGCGACCTGCTGTCCCGAGCCGAGGTGCAACTGCGGTCCGTGCTGGCGGTCAACCGGGCGATGAGTCTCGACAGCCGCATCGACGAACTCATCTCACGGTCCGGTGACCGCGAGCTGTCGGCGGAGAACACCCACCACGTGGGCGATCAGTTCGGCGGGGTGGAGGAGCTGATGCTCACCTACCAGTCGGCGCTGTACGGAGACATTGCCGAACTCACATCCTGGTCGGGTGGGAACAAGTGACCCCGGCGACCGAGAGGATGACCCCCACCACCTCATGACACGCGCAGGTACGCCGGGGTCGGTAACGGAGGCGCCGTGGACCGGTAGTGATGTCCGGTCGGGGTGCCGAGATCGATCAGATGCCGGCCGCCGGGACAAGCGACCGGGCGGGCGGTCCATCCCTCGCCTTCCTTCGCATAGTTGCATGCCTCGCACAGGCCGGACCCGTTGTCCGCCGACGTGGCACCGGATTCTCGGCGCGACCGGATGTGGTCATGATGCCGAATCGGCGCATCGCACCACGGGGTTCGGCACGTCCGGTCGCGGAGGTCGATCAACTTCGCCAGACCCTTCGGGAACGTGCGGGATTGCGATTCCATCGCGGTCAATGCTCCCGACTGCGGGCAGGAATAGATCCGCTGCAACGTTGTGGCGGTGTGCGCATCGAGAGAGTCCGCCACGAGTTGCCGGGCGATCCCCGCCGGCACCGGCCCGTACCCCTGCAACTGCGCCGGCTCATGTCCACCGGCGAGCAGTGTTTCGTCCGACAGCACCAGGTTCACGGCCACCGGCCCGCCGGAGGCCACGGCTTGCCCGGTGGCACGTGCGAACAGCAGATCCACCATCAGCTGATTGCGGGTGCGGCCACCACTGTTCCCCGTGGCGATGAGGCTGTCCGCATCCCGCCCCAGCGTTGCCTGTAAGCACACGGCCTGCTCGACGGGCATCAGCACGCTCAGGTACGCCATCGAATCCGGGGCGGGCCGTGTCGTCACCCGCCGTTCGGAGACGGCCTTCCTGTGCCTGCGGACCACGGCCGCGGCGTCGAGTTCTACCGCCAACGCCTTCGCCCGCGCGACCAAACCCTGGTCACCGACCCCGTCGAGAATGGCCGGGTCCGAGCACAACCGGCGGTCGACGATCCCCCGATCCTCGGCCGACAGACACGCGGATTCCCGCACCAGCAATGTTGCTCGCCATTCGTTCAACCGCCCCGACCGCAACATGGCCAAAGTGTGTGGCATCTCGTGCACCAGAGCCTGTGCGAACCCCAGGTGCCGTCCGCCACGGTTCGGGGATTCCCTGCGTGCCAACGCAATCTGCGAGGCAATGCCGCGGTTCCACTCCACTCGCGGCAACCCGCGAGCCCTGCGGTCCGCGCGAATACTCGTCGCGACGCCGTCGGTGATCACCGCCTGCGCCGCGCACCCCACCGACTTCAGGGTTTCGATCGCGTCGAGCCAATCGATCCCCGAGCCCGCATCCCCGCCGGCCTCGACACACCGCAGCCGCGCGGTGAACGCCCGCAGCTCCTCCAAATCCGGTGCCCCCACAACCAACCTCCCCCAAGGTCGTTCGAATATATGTTCGACTATACCAATCATGTTCGACCGGGGCAATACTCGGCGGTTTCGGTCTACGGTGGTCGTGAGGATCTTCGTCGAACGAGTGTGGCGGGAGCTGACTGCGATGACCGATGACGCCGATCTCCAGCGGGCGGTTGCGAACGAGTTCTCGGCACTGGCCGATCTACTCGACGGGATCTCGGACGCAGAATGGGACACGCCGTCGCTGTGCGAGGGCTGGCGGATTCGGGAAGTGGTCGCGCATCTCACCATGGCGGCGCGCTACTCCGAGGAGCAGTTCATGACGCGCCTGCGTGAGTGCGAGTTCGATTTCACCCGGCTCTCCAACGAGATCGCCCGTAGCGACGCCGAATTGGCACCGGCGGAACTCGTCGCCAACCTGTGCTCGGATGTCATGCGCCAGTGGACCCCGCCGGGTGGCGGCTATCACGGCGCGCTCAATCATGTGGTGATCCACGGTCTCGACGCCACCGTGCCGCTCGGGGTGCCGCGACACGTACCGGAGGAGACGATGCGCGTCGTCCTCAACGATCTCACGGCGGGTGGTGGGCACTCGAATTTCGGCATCGACATCGAGGGACGTGGCCTGCGGGCCACGGACCTCGACTGGTCGTACGGGTCGGGCGCCGAATTACGCGGAACGGGCGAGGATCTCGCGCTGATGATCTGCGGCCGCACGCTGCCGGCAGGGCGGGTCGCGGGCGACCCGTTGTAGTCCGGTTCAGATACCCGGGATGAAGCCCGGGTAGACGAAGTGTCCGGGACCTCCGCCGGGGAGGGTGGCGCCGAGGGATCCGGGGAAGTTCATGGACAACTTGACTAGTTTGTGTGGTTGCCCGTTCTGGTCGGCTTGCCAGCAGTCGAGCAGTACGCCGTGGAATCCGGTGCAGACGATGCGGTTGGCGGTTCCGAACGGTGACGTGAGCCGATTCGCGCTGACGAACGGATTCCAATAGTCGAGATCGGTGGGGGTGAGGAAGTTCTGGTTGTCGAACGGCGCGACCGGACTGGGCTCGGTGGGTACCGGCGGCCATTCGTCGGCGGCGGCCACACCGGCGCTCCCGAGGAGGGCGGCTGCGGCGACGGCCACGGTCGCGGTGATCTGTATGAATCGGCGAGTAGCGGTAGTCATCTCCACCAGGCCACAGTAAACGGCCGAGCGATACTACGTCCGCAATCCGGGATGACGGCTGGCCAGGACGGGGACGAGGAGCTTGTTCGGCGCGAGGTGGGCGAACACGGACGCGGCCCGGTTCGCGAGGCCGGGGATGGCGATCATGTGCCCCTTGTCGAGGCCGTCGATTCCGGTCCTGGCCACGGATTCTGGGCTTTCCCACATGAAGCTGGGCAGTGCGGCTTCGGCGTCTTCCTTCGCGAACCCGGCCGTTTCACCGAAACCGGTGTCCACGGGCCCGGGGCAGAGCGCGGTCGCTGTGACACCGGTGCCTTTCAGTTCGCCGGTGAGGCTCTCGGTGTAGGACAGGACGAATGCCTTGCCGGCGGCGTAGGCAGCTTGTCCGGGCAGCGGCTGGAACGCGGCCGTGGAGGCGACGTTGAGGACGGCTCCTCGGCGTCGTTGCACCATGCCGGGCAGGGCGCGGCTGCAGAGGTCGGGCGACGGCCATGACGTCGACCTCGATCATGTTCATCTCGGCGTCCGGGTCGGACGCGGCCACCGCGCCGAGCGTGGACAGGCCGGCGTTGTTGACGAGGATGTCGAGGGTGAGCCCGAGCTCGCCGACCCGGTCGAGCAACGTCGCGCGGGCCGAGCGGTCGGAGAGATCGGCACCCAGCACATGCGCCCGACCGCCTGCGGCCCGCAGTTCGGTGGCCAGTTCCTCCAGCTTCTCCGCCCTACGGGCGACGAGTACGACCTGGTGACCGCGGCGGGCGAGTTCACGGCTGATCGCTTCGCCGATCCAGGACGACGCTCCGGTGACGAGCGCGGTGCGATCGGCGGCAGGGGTGGGCAGGCTCTCAACTGTCGACTTAATGTCTAATACTGGCACCGTGTACCGGGTCTACACCGATCGTGGTTCAGGTCTGCGGGAGAGACTCGAGCGGGACTGAATCGGATGTTCGACGACGCAGCCAAGGGTCACTTCACGGTGGTGCGAATGGTGTGGCGGGACCGGTTGGCGCGGTTCGTCGGTGGCGTGGATCGAACGTTACTTGTCGGTGGTCGGCGTTAAGGTCGAGGTCCTACGGGAGCATGGGGACACGTCGCTGGTAGAGGAGCTGATGGATGACTTCATGGCAGTGCTCGCTTCATTGTCCGGCCGCTTCCACCCATTGCGGTCGAAGCAGAATCAACGTCGACTTCTTCCGGGCGATGCGGCAGCACGGTTGGAGATGGACTAACTGATGGCCGATACCGGATTCACTGCGCTGCGGCAGTTCTCGTTCACCACCCGCCCCTACCTGGCTGTCGATGACGAGACCGGTGCGCCGATCGGGCTTGACGACCTCGACGTGCGTGTCGGGTGGCTGCTCGACCTGATCTCGGGCGCTGAAGCGCAACTGTTGTCGCGGCTGTGGCAACCGGCCACCTTCGATGTCCTGGCCGCCGGATGTGACCGCCAGGGCCGGAAACTGCCGATGCAAGGTCATGTCGCTGCTGCGCGTCTGGGCTGGACCCCGCATTACCCGGACGGTGTCTACGTCCCGTCGCGTGTCACGCGGGTGGTGACCGCGCAGGCAGTCGGCACTTTGCGGGCGCTGGCCTACCGAGACACGGCGATCATCGCACTGTCGGCCCGGTTCGACCCGGCCACCGGCCGGATCGCCGCACCCACTACTGCTGCGGAGTACGTCCCGTCCGGATTCGCCCGGGGCGTGGTGCGGCAGCTCGCGGCGCACGCGCGCGGCGCGGCAGACGCGCGCCTGCGGATCACCGACGTGCAGGGACCGCCACAGACGAGCGCGATGGCCCGGCTCTCGGCCGCCGATCGACAACTCGCACAGCTTGCCGTCACCGGTCACGAGCTGGTGTTGACGGTGAAGCTGCCCACCTGCCCCGCCCCGGCGGGGCGGGCGCAGTGGCGCAGTGTCCGGCTGAGCGCGACCATCCCCGAGCACCTGCACGGCCGGGCGGTCACCGATTGGCATCTGCCGACCCTGGTCCTCGACCGCCGGGGACTGCTCTGGCGGTGCGCCGCGACCGAGATCGTCTCAGCAGCCGACCTGGAATCGGCCTCCGTCGCGGTCGGGGTGGACTGGTCCCCGACCACTCTGGGTGCCGCCGCCATCACCGCCGAAAACCCCGACGGGTTGTCCTCGGATTACCGGGGTTGGACCTACGACGACCGCGGGCTCGGGATCAAACTGGCCCGCCTGCAGGCCGAGGGGCAGCTACTCCATGGCAAGGCGGCCCGGTTGACACGACTGTCCGCCACCGCCCCGCCCGAGGTGCGCGCCGAGCTGGAGGAGAAGATCGCCGTGCTCGATGCTCACCGCACCGCGGTGGGTATCAAGCGGGGGAAGATCAACCGGGAACTGGCCTTCGACTTCGCCCGTCAGGTCACCGACTACGCCACCGACGCCCAAGCGCAGCTGATTGCGGTGGAAGATCTCACAACCCTCGAGAGCCGTGGGCACGGGCGGGTGAACAACAATCGGGCCGCGCAATCGGCCCGCCGCAAGGCCGTCGACGCGCTCACCCACACCGCCGCCGGTGTCGGTGTGACGGTGGTGTCCGTACCGGCCCGCGGATCTTCCGCGTGGTGTCCGGGCTGCAACGAACCACTCTCTCGCCCCGGCGGTTACCACCGGGCATGGTGTGAGCAGTGCAAAATTGGCGGCAACCGGGACCACGTCGCCGGGGTGAACCTGGCCAAACGCGCGCTGCTCGGCAGAAACAAGACCACCCGGCGGCGCGGAGGACTACCGGCGGTCCGGGTGACCGAACATGCGCCGGTACGGCAATCGCGCGACAAACACGCTCCTACCCCGAGCAGGCCGCGGCATCGCCGGGTCCGCCGCAGCCTGCCCACCGTGACACCGCGGTTGGGGGTGACTCCGAATCAGCATGTTCCTGCATCACAAGCGTCGGTGTGGGACACGGTCAAACCCACACCGCCGCACGGTGATGCGGGTAGCCGTGACACACGTCCATCTCCCACGCCCGCCACGCAAGTGGCAGATAGTATGAGATCTACGTAGGCGCAAGGGTTCAACCGGTCAGGCGTGGGTTCCGCCGTCGATGCGGATCTCGGTTCCGGTGACGAACGCGCCGTCGTCGGAGGCGAGCATGGCGACGACTCCGGCGACCTGCTCGGGTCCGCCCATCGCCGCGCCGCCTGATTCCAGGGTGGTGGGCAGGATGGGTGAGAGTTTGGCGAACAGGCTCCAATCGGCATCGGACGGAACGTATCCGGATGTGGCGTCGGTGATGCCGGTCTTGATGCTGCCGGGGGCGACACCGACGGCACGCAGACCCTGCTTGCCGTATTCGAGAGCCAGCGCATGGGTGAACGACTGGATGCCGCCCTTGCTCGCGGCGTACGCGGCCATGTAGGGGTGCGCGAACGCGGCGGACGTGGAACTGAAGTTCACGACCACGCTGCGTTCGTTGCGCAGCAGCGCGGGCAGGCATTCGCGGACCATGAGGAACGTGCCGGTGAGGTTGATCCCGATCACCTGATTCCACAGGTCCAGCGGCGTCTCGTGGGTGTGCGAGGCGCGGAGGATGCCCGCGGCGTTCACGAGTACGTCCAGTCCGCCGAGCTTCTCGACGCTACGGCTCACGCCGTCGGTGACGGACTTCTCGTCGCCGATGTCGATCGCGGCGACGCTGAGGCGTCCCGCGGTGCCTGCCGCGTCGGCCAGTTCCGCTGTCCGCGCGAGGCCGTCCTCGGAGACGTCGGCTGCCACGACGGTGCCGCCTTCCTCCAGCAGTCGGAGGGCGGTGGCCTGTCCGATCCCCGACGCGGCTCCGGTCACCAGGATCCGCCGGTTGTCGAATCGATTCATCGTGTGTGCTCCTCGTGTGTTTCCGAATGCGATCTCATTGGCCCATGACGTACTTGACGGTCGGTCCGGCGGTCCATCCGCCGTCGACGGCCAGTTCCGCTCCGGTGACGTACGTGGACGCATCCGACAGCAGGAACCCGACGGCACCGGCGATCTCCTCGGGCACGCCGACCCGGGCCATGGGAGTGTTCGGGTAGTTGCCCTCGCCCTGCTGGATTCCGAGGCCCGCAGTCATCGGGGTGTACGTCATTCCGGGGTGGACGGAATTGACGCGGATCCGGTCGGTGCCCAGTTCCACGGCGGCGATCTTCGTGAGCCCGCGCACGCCCCACTTGGACGCGCCGTAACCGGCGGTCAGCGCGAGTCCCATCAGGCCGGCGGCCGACGAGATGTTGACGATCGATCCGCCGCCGGCGGCCCGCATCGGGGCGATCACGGCCTGCAGGCCGTTGAACACACCGGTCAAGTTGATATCGAGGACCGTCCGGAAGTGTTCGAGCGGTTCGTGCTCGATGTATTGGCCGGTGGAGATGCCGGCGTTGTTGACGAGGCCGTCGACGCGTCCGAATTCGCTCGTCGCCACGTCGACCGCGGCCTGCCACTGCTGCGGGTCCGTGACGTCGAGGTGGCTGTACCGCGCCCGGTCGCCCAGTCGGTCGACGGTCGCGCGGCCGTCGTCGTCGAGAACGTCGCCGATCACGACGCTGCCGCCCTCGTCGACGATGCGCTGGGCGAATGCCGCGCCGAGCCCCCGCGCCGCCCCGGTCACGATCACAACCTTCCCCGCCAGTTGCTGTGCGGTCTCGGTCATCTCAGCTCACATCCTCGTCGTCAAAGAATCACGTTCGTCGGGGCACGTCGGCTGCCGACGGCCCGAGTCTGCTGTGGGCGCCGCCGGTGGGAAACGGGTTCTCCCGGTGATCGGAACAACTCGTAGCCACGGGAAACGTCCGACCACTGTGATGTGGGTTACCCGCTGACACTCCGGACATGCCGGACGAGCGGATCTCCCCGACAGCCCATCGAAAGGCTTCCCCTATGTCTCGACGCGTCACCTCCACCGCCGCGGTGCTGATCACCGGCAGCGTCCTGTTCGCGGGTTTCGGCACGCCTGCGCTCGCATCGGCGGACCCACTGTCGCTGCCCGGAATCAGTCTCCCGGGGTTCGGCTCGTCCGACTTCGGGAGCGCGGGCCCGGTCGTCGAGACACCGCGACTGGCGTCGGTCGACAACTTCCGCGACGTCGGGGGATCGGGTAGGGGGTACGCCACCACCCGCGGAGGGCACGTCACGAGGGGGCTGTTCTACCGTTCGAACGCTCTGGTTCCGAACGATCAGGATCTCGCCGTCCTCGCCGGGCTCGGACTGACGGCGGTGTACGACGTGCGGACCGTCGAAGAGGTGGCGGCGAAACCCGACCGGCTCCCGGGCGGGCCGCGCTACCTCGGCATCCCCATCCTGTCGGGAGACCTGGGTGCCGCAGTCGCGCAATTGAAGTCGCCCGCCGACGCCGTCGCGTTCATGCAGCAGATGAACCGCAGCTTCGTCGACGACGCGGCGACCCGGGCCGGGTTCGCGCAACTCCTGACGGCATTGGCCGACACCGAGGGGCCGCAGATCTTCCACTGCACGGCGGGCAAGGACCGCACCGGCTGGGCGTCCGCGCTGCTGCTCTCCATCGCGGGCGTCCCGCAGGACACCATCTTCGACGACTACCTGCTCACCAACGAGTACACCGCCGCGTCGATGAAGGTCACGTACGACCAGATCGCCGCCAGCCGCGGCGAGGCGGTGGCGCAGATCTACCAGCCGCTGCTGGGCGTCGACCGGAGCTACCTCGAGGCCGGACTCGGCCGGCTCACCGAGCAGTACGGCACGGTCGACCGCTATCTCACCGAAGGGCTCGGTCTGAGCGCGGCGACCGTCGACCGGCTCCGGGGCAAGCTGCTGAGCTGAGGTCAGGCGCCGATCGCGTCCGAGAGAGTCGTGAGCCGGCTGATCTCGGATGCGGTCAGGGTCACGGTCGGGGCGTCGAGCAGAGCGGGAAGTTGTTCGAGGCGGCTCGCGCTCGCGATCGGCGCGGTGATGCCGGGCCGGGTGAGGAGCCACGCGAGCGCGATGGTGGAAATCTCCGCCGAGTGCGTGTCGGCGATCTCGGCCAGGGCGTCGACGACGGCGAGGCCGGACTCGGAGAAGTAGCGGGTCGCCATCCGCTGGCGCGGCTGACCGTCCAGGTCGGCCTGGGTGCGGTACTTGCCCGCGAGGAAGCCCGCGGCGAGTGAATAGTACGGGAAGACGCCCAGGCCGTTCTCGGTGGCGATCGCGGCCACCTCGGGCTCGTAGTCGTGGCGGTGCACTAGGTTGTAGTGCGGCTGCAGCGCGATCGGGGCCGCGAAACCGTTCTCGGCCGTCAAGGACAGCCACTCGCGGATGCGCTCGGGCGAGTAGTTGGAGATGGCGACGTGGCGGACGAGTCCGTCGCGGACCAATTCGTCGAAGGCGCCGAGCGTGTCGACGAGGGGAGTCTCGGCGTCGTCGAAGTGGGCGTAGTACACGTCGATGTGGTCGGTCTGCAGCCGCTTCAGGGATGCCTCCGCCGCCGCGCGGACGTTGGCGGGGGCCAGGCCCTTGAACTCCGGGTGCTGGCTGACCTTGGTGGCGATCACCACGTGGTCGCGGTTGCCGCGGGACGCCATCCAGTTGCCGAGGACGGTCTCGGACTCGCCGCCGGAGTTGCCCTCGGCGAACGCGGAGTACGAGTCCGCCGTGTCGACGAAGTTGCCGCCGCCTGCGGCGAAGGCGTCGAGGATCTCGAACGACGTCGGTTCGTCACTGGTCCAGCCGAAGGTGTTACCACCGAGGGCCAGGGGAAAGATGTCCAGATCCGAGTTGCCGATCGCGACCACGGGTGCTCCGTTTCTAGGTGTGTCCTGTCCGGGAATGTGCGAAGAGTTCGCCTGACGACGCTATCGCAGCCGCTAGGCGCACGTGCGTCCGGCTACCGGACACAGTCTTCTCGGACACGGATACCGTCGCGAATCGGACATGTGTGCGCGATCCCCGCCCACCGCGACTCCGACGGCATACCGTAAAGGGGGTGCGTTCGTTCCGGCGAGACACGGAGTTGAGTGATGCAGGACCAGTCGATCGATGACCTCTTGAACACGGGCCTGTTCGTCGACGGGCAATGGATCCGCTCCAGCTCCGGTGAGACCCGGGACTGCATCAATCCGGCCGACGGATCGGTGGTCGCCACCGTCGACGAGGCCTCCCCGGAGGACGCAACTCGCGCAGTCGCCGCGGCCCGCGCGGCGTTCGACGAGGGAACCTGGCCCCGCACACCCGTCGCCGAGCGCACGGCGTTGGTCGCGAGGATCGCCGATCTCCTCGAGCGAGACAAGGAGACCCTGGCGCGCATCGAGACGCTCGACACCGGAAAAACTCTGGAGGAGAGCAGGATCGACATCGACGACGTGGTGTCGGTATTCCGGTACTACGCGCAACTCGCCGCGGTCGAAGCCGACAATCTGGTCGATGTCGGGCGCCCCGAGGTGATCAGCCGGGTGGTGCGTGAGCCGATCGGTGTGTGCGTGCTCATCGCACCGTGGAACTACCCGCTGCTGCAGATCTCGTGGAAGGTGGCGCCCGCGCTGGCCGCCGGATGCACCATGGTCCTCAAACCGAGCGAGGTGACCCCGCTCAGCACCATCGCGTTCACCGCGCTGATCGCCGAAGCAGGTGTCCCCGCCGGGGTGGTGAACCTCGTGCAGGGCAGCGGCGCCGTCCTGGGCGCCGCACTCACGGGCACCCCCGACGTCGACTTCATTTCCTTCACCGGCGGGCTGGCCACCGGACGCGTCATCCTCGAGACCGCGGCGAAGAACGTCACCAAGGTGGCGGTGGAACTCGGTGGCAAGAATCCGCACATCGTCTTCGCCGACGCGGACGGAGACGACTCGGTGGACCAGGTGCTCACCGGGGTGTTCCTGCATTCCGGGCAGGTGTGCTCGGCGGGAACCCGCCTGATCATCGAGGAGTCCATCGCCGACCGGTTCGTCGCCGCGCTCGCCGCACGGGCGGAGAAGATCCGGATGGGCAACGGTCTCGATCCCGCGAGCCGAACCGGCCCGCTGGTATCCGAGGCCCACCGGGAGAAGGTCGAACGGTACGTGGCGCTCGGCCTCTCCGAGGGCGCCCGGTTGGTGACCGGGGGAGCCCGGCCCTCCGATCCCGCGTTGGCGGACGGGAGCTACTACCTGCCCACCATCTTCGACCACTGCGACCGCACCATGCGCCTCGTGCAGGAGGAGACGTTCGGACCGATCCTCACCGTCGAGCGCTTCACTACGGAGGAGGAGGCGCTGCGACTGGGCAACGACACCGAGTACGGTCTCGCCGCGGGCGTCCGGACCGCCGACAGTGCGCGGGGCGAGCGGATGGTGCGGGGTCTGCGCCACGGCACGGTGTGGCTCAACGACTTCGGCTACTACACTGCCGCCGCCGAGTGGGGCGGCTTCAAGATGTCGGGTAACGGGCGCGAACTCGGCCCCACCGGTCTGGCGGAATACCAGGAGACCAAACATATCTGGCACAACACCTCGCCCACGGCGGCGGGGTGGTTCGACAACGGCTAGGTCGGCGCACGGAGAGGCGAGAGAACCATGGCTACTCGGCACGGAGCAGTGGGTGACGGAGGTGCGCCGGGAGACAGTGGACTCGGCGAACTGGGGTACAAACAGGAATTGGACCGCAGCCTCGGCAAATTCGCCAGTTTCGCGGCGGGAGTCAGCTACATCTCGATTCTCACCGGCACGTTCCAGTTGTTCTACTTCGGGTTCGGCACCGCCGGACCGGCATATCTGTGGTCCTGGCCGATGGTGTTCGTCGGGCAGATGGCGGTCGCCCTGTGCTTCATGGAGCTCGCGGCCAAGTACCCCGTGGCCGGCTCGGTCTACAACTGGGCCAAGCTGCTCGGCAGCAGGATCGTGGGATGGTCGTCGGGCTGGCTGATGCTCACCGCGTCGATCGTGACCCTCTCCGCGGTCGTGCTCGCGCTGCAACTCAACCTGCCGAGGTTGTGGAGCGGGTTCCAGATCATCGGTGACGGCAGCGGTGAATACGACTTCGCCACCAACGCCGTCATTCTCGGCACCATCATGATCGCGTTCACCACGGCCGTCAACGCGTTCGGCGTCAAGCTGATGGCCCTCATCAACAGTTCGGGTGTGTTCGTCGAACTGATCGCGGCCGTCCTCATCGCGATCATCCTCGCCGCCAACATCACTCGCGGTCCGGACGTGTTCTTCTCCACCCACGGTTACGGCGCCGGGGAGAGCGGCGGATATCTGACCGTCTTCCTCGTGGCGTCACTCGCGTCGGGCTACGTGATGTACGGATTCGACACCGCGAGTTCGCTCGGCGAGGAGACGGTCGACCCGAGGCGGACGGCGCCCAAGGCGATCCTGCGGGCGATCCTCGCGTCGTTCGTGATCGGCGGGGCGATCCTGGTGTTCGCCGTGATGGCGGCCCCCGACCTCGAGGATCCACTGATCGGCAGCAGTGAGGGCGGCCTGCAGTACATCGTCGAGCAGGTGATGTGGGGACCGCTCGGCAAGATCTTCCTGGTCTGCATCGTCGTCGCGGTCACGGTGTGTTCGCTCGCGGTGCACGCCGCGGCCATCCGGCTCACGTTCGCGATGGCCCGCGACAACGCGCTGCCCTTCGGGGAGCGGCTGGCCCACGTCAACCCGAAGCATCAGACGCCCGTGGTCCCCGCCATCGTGATCGGTGTGCTCGCGGCGTTCATCCTCGTCATCAACATCGGTCAGCCGCAGATCTTCACGGTGCTGACGTCGATCGCGATCATCATGATCTACCTGGCGTACCTCATGGTCACCGGGCCGCTGCTGAAGAAACGCCTGCAGGGGCAGTGGCCGCCGAAGGAACTCGCGGAGAGCGGCTACTTCACGATGGGCCGGTGGGGGCTTCCGGTGAACATCTTCGCCGTGCTGTGGGGAGTGGGGATGGCGCTCAATCTGGCGTGGCCGCGCCCCGAGGTGTACGGCACGCCCTGGTACAACACGTGGGGTGCGTTCGTCTACATCGGCATCATTCTCGGGCTCGGTCTCCTCTGGTATGCGGTGAAGGGCCGCAACCACATCGGATGTCTCGCCTCGCACGCGGCGTCGTCCAAGGACGAGGCGGAGAGTGAACTGCCATGACGGACACCGTGTTCGACTACGTCATCGCAGGCGGGGGAACGGCCGGATGTGTGCTCGCCGCGCGGCTCAGCGAGGACCCCTCGGTGACCGTCTGCCTCGTGGAGGCCGGGCCGTCCGACGTCGGTGACCGCAACGTCCTCGAGCTGTCGCAGTGGATGCATCTGCTGGACTCCGGCTACGACTGGGACTATCCGGTCGAGCCGCAGGAGAAGGGCAACAGCTTCATGCGGCACGCCCGCGCCAAGGTGCTCGGCGGATGCTCCTCCCACAATTCGTGCATCGCGTTCTGGCCCCCCGCCGAGACACTCGACGACTGGGCGGCGGCGGGCGCCACCGGCTGGGGTGCGAAGGACGTGCTGCCGCTCGTGGCGCGGGTGGAGAACAACGACGCCCCCGGCGAGCAGCACGGCCGCAGCGGTCCGGTGCGGTTGCGTGACGTCCCGCCGCACGACCCGTGCGGCGTGGCCCTGCTCGAGGCCGCGGCGAAGGTCGGGTTGCCCACCGTGCAGTTCAACCGGGGCACGGCGGTGCTCGACGGGGCGGGGTGGTTCCAGATCAACGCGTCCGAGGACGGCACGCGCATGTCGACGTCGCACGCCTACCTGCATCCGATTCTCGGGTCCCGCCCCAACCTGGACGTGCGCACCGACTGCTGGGTCAGCGAGATCGTCATCGACGACGCGCTGGCGGCGACCGGCGTGCGGTACCAGCGCCCCGATCTCACCGGA
The DNA here is from genome assembly GCF_001583455.1 of Rhodococcus sp. LB1. Taxonomy (NCBI): domain Bacteria; kingdom Bacillati; phylum Actinomycetota; class Actinomycetes; order Mycobacteriales; family Nocardiaceae; genus Rhodococcus; species Rhodococcus sp. LB1. Next base: position 51,985 of record NZ_LTCZ01000398.1, read on the forward strand.
TACGACACGGTCTCGGCGCGCCGCGAGGTGATCGTCACCGCCGGGGCCATCGACACACCGAAACTGTTGATGCTCTCCGGTATCGGGCCGACGGTGCACCTGCGTGAGATGGGTGTGCGGGTTCGGGTCGACGCCCCCGGGGTCGGGCAGAACCTCGACGATCACGTCGAGGGGCTGGTGTTCTGGGATGCGTCCCGGCCGATGGTCGAGACGTCCACGCAGTGGTGGGAGATCGGACTGTTCGCCACCACCGAGGAGGGGTTGAACCATCCGGACCTGATGATGCACTACGGCAGCGTGCCGTTCGACATGAATACACTCCGGTGGGGGTACCCGACCACGGACAACGGCTTCTGCCTCACCCCGAACGTCACGCAGGGACTCTCCCGCGGAACGGTGCGGCTGCGGTCCCGCGACTTCCGGGATCGTCCGCGAGTGGATCCCCGGTATTTCACCGACCCGGACGGTCACGACGAGGCCGTGATGCTCGCCGGGATCCGGCTGGCTCGTCGCATCGCCGAGCAGGAACCTCTCCGCGGCTGGATCACGAGGGAACTGGCCCCCGGGCCGGAGGCGGTCACCGACGACGAACTGATCGACTACGCGCACCGGACGCACAACACGGTGTACCACCCCGCCGGGACCGCCCGGATGGGTGCGGCCACCGATCCGATGGCCGTCCTCGATCCGGAACTGCGGGTGAAGGGCGTTCGCGATCTGCGGGTGGTGGACGCGTCCGCCATGCCGAAACTGCCCTACGTCAATCCCAACATCACGGTCATGACGATGGCCGAGAAGTGCGCCGACCTGATCCGCGGAACCTGACCCGGCGACGTGCCGGAGGCCCTGCATGAACCGCTGGTTACTTTGAAGTCCTACTATCTCTCCGTACTGGTAGAGAGACGGAAGGGCACGTCATGAATTCTCCTGAACCGATCGTGGTAGTCGACGGCGCGAGGACCCCGATCGGCAGCTTCGGTGGTGCGTTCAAGGACGTGCCCGCTCATGAACTGGGTGCCACCGCCGCGAAGGCCGCGCTGGACCGTGCCGGCGTGCCGGGTGAGGACATCGACGAGGTGGTGATGGGCTGCATCGGTCAGGTCGGACCGGACGCCTACAACGCCCGCCGTGTCGCCCTGGCCGCCGGACTTCCCGAGAAGACCCCCGCGTACACCGTCAACCGGCTGTGCGGGTCCGGTCTGCAGGCGGTGTGGTCGGCGGCGCAGCAGATGCGCTGGGGTGGGGTGGACTTCGCCCTCGCCGGCGGCGACGAGAGTATGTCGCGGATGCCGTTCTACGACTTCTCCGCCCGCTCGGGCTACAAACTCGGCGACCGTAAGCTGGTGGACGGCACGGTCGCGATTCTGACCGACCCGTTCGGTGGCGTGCACATGGGCCGCACCGCCGAGGCCGTCGCCCGCAAGTACGACGTCAGCCGCCGGCAGCAGGACGAGTTCGCCGTCGAATCCCAGCGCCGCGCCGCCTCCGAGGCCGCGAAGGCCGCGTTCGCCGAGGAGATCACGCCGGTCGAGATCGGGGGCCGCCGCCCGAAGACGATCGACGTCGACGAGCACCCCAAGCCCGACACCACCCTCGAGACCCTGGCGAAGCTGCGGCCGGCGTTCGAGGAGGGCGGCTCGGTGACCGCGGGCAACGCGTCCGGGATCAACGACGGCGCTGCGGCCCTGGTGCTGGCGACGCAGTCCGCCGCGCAGGAGAAGGGCCTGACCGGGCTGGTCACGCTCGAGGCCGTCGCGACCGCGGCGATGGACCCGGGCCTGATGGGGTACGCCCCGGTGTTGGCGCTGCAGAATTTATTCGAGCAGACCGGCACCACCCCCGGCGACATCGACGTGATCGAGTTGAACGAGGCGTTCGCGTCGCAGGCGGTCGCGGTGATCCGGGACGCGAAGCTGAATCCGGAGAAGACCAACCCGTACGGCGGGGCGATCGCGCTGGGTCACCCGGTCGGGGCGACCGGCGCGATCCTGAGCCTGCGCCTGGCGAAGGACCTCGTGCGCCGCGACCTCGAACTCGGCATCGTCACCATGTGCATCGGCGGCGGCCAGGCCCTCGCCGCACTCTTCCGGCGCATCTAGAAACAGGGCAGACGATGAAGAAGCACATCCCGTCCTGGCACGACGACGAGGTCAAGGCCCTGTCCGAGCTCGCGGTCGGGTTCTTCGAACGCGAGGTGGTCGCGCACAACGAGAAGTGGGACGCCCAGCACCGCATCGACCGTGCGGTGTGGCTCGCGGCCGGCAAGCTGGGGTTGCTGTGCTGCTCGATCCCGGAGGAGTACGGCGGCGGTGGCGGCACGTTCGCGCACGACCTCGCCGTGTTCGAGGCCCAGGGCTATGCCGGCGACCTCGCGCTCGGCATCTCGGTCTCGAGTACGGCACCGAGGAACAGAAGAAGACCTGGCTGCCGGGGATGGCGACCGGGGAGATCCTCGGCGCCATCGGCATGACCGAACCCGGCGCCGGATCGGACCTCAAGGCGATCAAGACCACCGCCATCCGGGACGGCGACGAGTAC
>NZ_LTCZ01000398.1:54531-54794 GCF_001583455.1 Rhodococcus sp. LB1
AAGACCGATCCGAAGGCCGGTGCCAAGGGGGTGGCGCTGCTGATCGTGGATCTGCGGGACTGCCCCGGGTTCGCTGTCGGGCGGGTGTTGGACAAGGTCGGTCAGCACGGCGCCGACACGTCGGAGTTGTCGTTCACCGATGTGCGGGTGCCGGTGTCGAATCTGCTCGGCGAGGAGGGGCAGGGTTTCGGGCAGCTGATGGCGCAGCTGGTGCAGGAGCGGTTGATCATCGGCGCGCAGGCATCCGGTGCGATGACTCGTGC
>NZ_LTCZ01000399.1:0-151 GCF_001583455.1 Rhodococcus sp. LB1
GACCAGTCTCCACACGTGGGGGAACCTCCCCCGTTTCTCCGGAGACTTCCGAACCAGGTTTGATCCTGGGTAGATGGAGGAAGGACGTCATTGTGGGAACGAGGAAGTATCCACCGGAGCTGCGGGAGCGGGCGGTGCGGTTGTATCGGGA
>NZ_LTCZ01000399.1:231-58487 GCF_001583455.1 Rhodococcus sp. LB1
GAGGTCGCGGAGCTGCGGCGGGTGAACGAGGTGCTGCGGGCGGCGAGCGCGTATTTCGCGGCCGAGATCGACAAGAGAGCCGGCACGACCTGCATCCGCACACTCCCCTGTGGCGAGATGCCGCGGTTCGAAGAGGACTACATGACGCAGTTCTGCTGCGACAAGCTGGACCGGCGGACATCGTTTTCGCGTCGGCGATCACCGTTCTCGCGGACTCGCGACACCTCCCCGCGCTGGTGCACTGCTCCGCGGGGAACGATCGCACCGGCTCCTCGTCGCGCTCGTGCTGGAACTGGTCGGCGCCCCGCGTGCATTCGCGCACCTCGACGACACCTACGGCGGCGTCGCAGACTATCTCGTCACCGCGGGCTCCCTGCCCCGTCGGACCCTCGACGACCTGCGCAGTTCCCTGCTCGTCCCCTCGGGCGCGGGCTGAGTGCACGAACCTAGCGCTCTACTGCGCGTACACGGCAAATGCCTTGTTGGAATTGAAGACGTCGGTTACCACCAGATCGGACCATTCCCGACGCAGGCCGAGTTCCTCGACCGCACCGAGCATGCAGAACCAATTCAGGATCTCGTGCTGGCCTGCATCGACGACATCTGCGCTGGTGTATCTGCGCATCATTGCGTAATCGTCGTCGAGCAGCGCCTTGTAAATTCGCACGTCAGCTTCGGTATCGGGACGCACATGCCACAGCTTGTCCGCCAAGAAGGCGTGGGACCAGCTCGAGGAGGCGACGAACGCCACCCTGAGATCGCGGTCGCGGAAATGCTGCGCGACCGCGCGACCCACTTGGAAACAACGGGCCGGTGTCGGGCCCGCGGGGTCGGGGACCTCCGACTCGATGTCGGCGAATCTCGCCAATCCACCCTTCCGCGCGATGGCGTGCTGCCCATAGCAATTGACGGTCATCGGGATGAAGGGGTACGACATCTCCGCGCCGGCGTTCGCGTAGTCGAGGAACAATTGCGTATTGAGGATGGCGTGTGGAAAGTGTGCACCGGCGCGCTTCTTGTACGAGTAGGCCATGTCGAATCCGCGCTCGATCAGGCCGTCGGTGAGTTGGCGGGCTCCCGACGCGTCACCACGCATGACGATCTCGAAATCGTCTGGTTTGCCCCAGAAGTTCGGGCTGCCTCTTTCGTTCATGACCTCGAAGGCCGGCACCTCGAGGTCACCGTAGGCGAGCACACAGAACGGTGGCACCACCTCCTCGCGGAAATTCTCGTACTGGTCGTCGCCCCACACCACGACGACATCGGGCGCGAACTCGTCGACTGCTTCACGCACCCGAGTCAAATTCGTCACCAGCTCCGCACGGTGTGCCGCTGCGGCTGCCGTTCCACCGTCGTCGGACCACTCGGAGCGCATCCGGTCCGGCCAATGAGCCGGATCCTTCTCCTCGACCGGGATGTCCGGGTCGGTGAGGGTCCATCGCAACAGGCCTGCCATGTGCTCGTCGGTTCCCGCCAACAGCGGGTAGTGGGTCATGCCGAGAGCGAGGAAGTCTCCCATTGGCCGTCCTTTCTGAGGTGGCGCCTCGGGCGCCGTCACACGCGCCGGGCGGATCGCTCCTCCATCGTGCGGTGTGCCGGTGACGCACGCACAGCAAGTTCCAGTGCCCGGAACGCGGCTCAGTCGTCGAACGGAAAGAGGTCTGCTCTGCCCTGGGACAGCATCTGGGTGGTGTCGCGGCTGATGCGGTGGGCGGTCAGTTTGACCGCGTTGATCACCGACTCGGAGACCTGCTCCGACGAGTCGAACTGAACGGCGACCGCCCCCATCGGCCGGCCTTTTATCAGGACGGGCGCGGCAATGTTGCCCAGGCCGAGAATCACACCATCTTTCTGGACAGCTGCCCCCGACACCCGTATGCGCTTCAATTCGTCGTGAATCTGCTTCGGATCCGTCACGGACTTGGGCGTCAGACGGGAGAGAGGGCCCGCGAGCAGTTCGGTGAGCTCGTCCTCGGGGAGATAGGCCATCATCACCCGGCCCATCGAGGACAGGTGCGCCGGGATCCGCGTACCCACCTCACCTATGGGCCGGGCGTGATCCACGGCGAAGAGCGCCTGCAGAATGACGACTTCATTGCCCCTGAGGACGCCGAAGTGCACCGATTCCTTCGACCACGCCTGCAACCGGGCCAGGTGCGGCAACGCGACCTCGCGCATTCCGTCCACCGGCATGGAGGAAACCAGCTGCAACAGACGGATACCGAGTCGGTAGCCCGCACCGTGTTCCTCGATGACATCCAGCTCACCCAACCGCTGCAGCAATCTGTGGACCGTCGATTTGGGTAAGCCGGTCTTACAGCTGATCTGCGTCAGGGTCAGCACCCGATCTTGCTCGTTGAATGCCCCGATGACCAAGAACGCCTTCGCGAGGATGGAGGGAGGCGCACTTTCCGCACTCCCGACGTCGTGTTTGTCATCTGCCACGTGCATCATCCGGGCCTCCGCACTCTCCGCTCCGCCGACCCAGCGGGAAACCAACTGTAACGGCGGTCACAACGCGCACGTATTCAGGGTACGGCTTTCGCCGACCGGTTCCAGCCCCTGGAACAGCCGCGGCGGACCCCGTGCGAGGCCACCTAACGTTCCCCAGATCCGGCTTGCCCGACGACGTGGGCGAACCGACGAACCAGAAACGGATGCGTGCGAAAGGAGACCCTCGTGGTTCCACCCGGCACCATCGATGTGCATGCGCACCACTTCCCCCGTGACGCCCCTCCCGTCGAGGTCATCGCAGGTTTTCCTCGAGCACCTCGGTTGGTGGTCGACTCTCCTGCGGTGGGACGGCTGGTCCGCGGATCCGAAGACTTCCGCACCGTCCGGCGCGCCCTCTGGGATGTGCAGGCGCGCTTGGAGGACATGGATCGGGCGGGCGTCGGAGTTCAGACGATTTCTCCCGTGCCGGTCACATTGGAATACGATGCTCCGGCAGCACCGTTTGCCGCCTACTGCCGATGGATGAACGAGTCCGTCGCCCGTGCGGTCGACGCCGCTGACGGCAGGCTCGTCGGAATCGGAACCGCCCCCGTCGCATCACCCCGTGACTGCCTGCCCGAACTACGTTATCTGTCCGAAGTTTTGGGGCTTCGCGGCGTCGAGATCGGCACGCGGATCAACGGAATGGAGTTGGACGACCCAGCGCTGGGGTACTTCTTCGACGCCGTCGACAGCCTCGGGCTCGCGGTACTTGTGCACCCGGTCGACGGCGGTGGCGGCGCAGTGCGGCGTTCCGGGTTCACCTACGACTTCGGACTCGGAATGCCATCCGACACTGCGTTGGCGGCCACTGCCCTCGTCTTCGGCGGGGTTCTGGACCACCATCCGGGACTACGGGTGGCCACGGTTCACGGCTGCGGAACCTTCCCGTGGGCATATCCGAGACTTCGCCTCGGCGCCCAGCTTGCCGCCACACACCTCCCGGACGAGCTGAATCGGACCGTGTCGCGCCTCTACGCAGACACCCTGGTGTTCGATCCGGCGCACCTGCCGACTCTGGTGCATCGCTTCGGTCCGAACAGGGTCCTCCTCGGCAGCGACCACCCGTTCATCCCAGGCCAACCCGAAGCGGGAATAGCAGACTTGGCCTCTATGGCACCGCATTTGCCGCCCGGAACCGTGCCGAGAATCCTCCGTGACAATGCACTCGAATTCCTCGGACTGTCATCCGGTGCGCTCGTCACCGCTCACTTCTCACCGACAAAGGAAGACCACCATGGCACTCACTGATGAAAATCTCGTCGACGTTCCCGGCCTGGCCAGCCGATGGGCACGCCTGGCGAACGGCGCCCGCGCGCACTACATGACTGCCGGCACCTCCGGCCCCGCGGTGATCCTGCTCCACGGCGGTTTGCCCGGCTCGTCAGGTCTCGCGGGGTGGCGTTTCATGGCCCCCTATCTCGGCGACAACGGTTTTCGCGTCTACTGTCCCGACATGCCCGGTTTCGGACTGTCCGACACCCGGGAAGAATACTGGCCGGACGGCATGGAGTCCTTCGTCGACTTCATCGACCAGTTCGCCACCGCACTGTGCCTCGACGAGTTCCACCTCGCAGGAAACTCCATGGGCTGCATGAACACGGTCAACTACACGGTTGCGCACCCGGACAAGGTCAAGAGCTTCATTTTGATCGCGGGAGATATCGGTGACGTGGTCCCGGAACACTTGACACCACCAGCGGGCGAGTTCCGTCTCACAGCGTACGACGGCACACGTGAAGGCATGCGCACCATGATGGAGGCGATCATTCACCGCGGCGAGGCGATCAGTGAAGATTTGATCGACATGCGTTACCTCTCTGCGAGGGACCGGATGGATGCGCACGCGAAGTTCTGGCCCACGCTCCTGCAGTACCGTCGAATCACGGACTGGACGAGCGAGAATCGCGCCGCCCGACTGGTAACCAAGGGGCGCCTCGACCGGTTGAGCACCCCCGGGCTCTACCTCTACGGCCGCCAGGACATCCTGACACCGGTCGAGTGGGGGTACCTCCAGGAGGACTACCTGCCCAATGTCCAGTTCTTCTATCCCGACGAGTGTGGTCACCAGGGTCAGACCGACCGGCCCGACCTGTTCAACCCCGTTTTTCTGGAATTCTTCCGGGAGGCCACGGTGTCCGGTGAGCTCGCCGACGCCGCTGGTGTCTCCGATCGCCGCCCCGAACTCCCCTTGATCAACCGTTCGCTGGTTTCTGCCTGAATCTCCGCGACAACCGATTGCCGACTCCGGGTCCACGATCCGGTGTCGGCCATCGGTCGTTGTCACCTGAGCGTACCGAGGAAGTGTCCGATGGCTCGACCGCCAACTGCGCCGACCGCGCTCTCACCTACTGCTCCGGCAAAGTCGGTGCGAACCTGTCGTCCTGACCGGACCTGGTTCTCGATCTGCGCGGCAATGTTCGTGGTCGCCTGGGGTGGCAATCAATTCACACCATTGCTGACCATGTACCGGGCAGAACGCGGATTCAGCGAACTCGCCGTGAACACCCTGCTGTTCGCGTATGTCGTCGGCCTGATCCCCTCGCTTCTGCTCGCTCATCGGCTGGCGGCCCGCTGGGGCACCCGGGATCCTCTCGTTCTCGCCGTACCCCTCAGCGCACTGGGCTCGATCCTGGTCGCGGCCGGGTCACACAACCCTGCCCTGATGTTCGCGGGGCGTATGTCCACCGGTGTGGCGCTGGGGATCGGGATGGTGGTCGGTGGGCTGGCGCTCGACTCGCTGTCGACCACATCTGGCCGCGCTCCACGCGCATCGGCAATGAGCCTGACCAGCGGATTCGCGGTGGGCGCAGGTGCTGCGGGCGCACTCGCCCAGTGGGCTCCTGCACCGACCACCACGTCTTTCGTGCTGCACGGAGTGCTCTGCGCTGGTGGCGCCGTACTCCTTGCGCGATCCACCACCAGTACTACGCGCACACGGTCAGACCCGCAGGAGCGAAACCGAACACCACTTCCGCGAGCATTCCATCTTCTGGTGATACCCGCCGCGCCGTGGATCTTCGGCGCCCTGGGCATCGCCTACGCGGTCCTCCCACCCATCGTGGCGGCCGAGTTGGCCGGCTTCGATTCAGCATTCTCCGGACTGCTGTGTCTTCTGAGTTTAGGTCTGGGCTTCGTCGCGCAACGACTCGTGGGGCGCACACCGAGACGAACGGGTCCGACACGCCTGATCGGACTTTCGCTGTTCGTCGTCGGCACGCTCGCCGCCGCCGTTGCTGCCGCAACCGCGTCGGTCTGGCTGGTCGTGGCCGCGGCATCCGTGCTGGGGATCGGATACGGATTGACGTTGGTCGGATGCTTGCGTGACTGCGAGCGATCAGCCCCGCCCGGCCGGCTCGGGACGATGACCGGCCGGGTCTACTGCCTCGGCTATCTCGGGTTCGGACTACCGACCTTGATCGCATGGCTGCACAGTTCATTTACGGTCGACACCACGACTTCGTTGTTGTGGGTCGCCGCTACGGCCGTCGTGACCAACCTTGCCGGTGCTGTCATTCTCGGCATCACACGAAGGAGGCAGGCGGCCGGCGTGTTCGCAGTTCCAGCGGCCGGAACTACGCACCACCCGGGCGTCCGACGTGGCTAGGTTTCGAGTATGTCCTTCCTGATCGTCGGTGCCTCGGTTGCAGGCACTCGAACAGCAATCGCTCTGCGGCAGCGCGGCTTCGGCGGGCACATAGTGCTGCTGGAGAGCGAAGAGCACTGGCCGTACGACAAACCCCCTCTGTCCAAGGACCTCTTGGCCGAGGGACCTGTTCCGGATGTTCCGCGACTTCTCACACCGGAGCTCGCAGCGGAGTTCGCCCTCGACGTCCGGTTGGGTGTGTGCGCGACCGGTCTCGACCCGGCCCGGCGGATACTGGTCACCCACACCGGTGAGGAGTTCTCGTACGAGCGGCTGGTGATCGCTACCGGAGCGCGTGCACGGGCCCTGCCGGTTTCCTCCGGTCTGGTGGGGGTTCACACTCTGCGTACGCTCGACGATGCGACGGCTCTGCGAGAAGCTCTCGCCGGCAGGCCGCGGGTGGCCGTGGTGGGCGCCGGATTCATCGGCGCCGAATTCGCATCCGCGGCGCGGGGGCGCGGCCTCGATGTCACTCTGATCGAGGCGCTCGAGATCCCGATGAGTCACGTTTTCGGCGACGAGGTCGGGCGCGAGATCTCCGCGATTCACACACTTCACGGCGCCGGGCTCGTTACCGGAGCACGCGTCGAGCGCTTCCTCGGCAGCGAGCAGGTCGAGGGGGTCGTCCTCGCCGACGGAACCGAGGTACCTGCCGACCTCGTCGTCGTCGGCGTGGGCGCAGTACCGAACACCGACTGGCTCGCGGACAGTGGGCTTCCCATCGACGGTGGGGTGCACTGCAGCGACCGCTTCGAGGTCGATGGCTTCCCCTCCATCTTCGCGATCGGCGACCTCGCCCTGTGTCGACACCCACTGCTCGGGGTCAGCGCGCGTATCGAGCACTGGACGAGCGCCGGTGAACAAGCTGATGCTGTAGCCGCGATCGTGACCGGTGCGGAACTCCCTGCGGCGCAACTTCCGTACGTGTGGTCGGACCAGTACGGCGCCCGGATCCAGATAGTCGGGATGCCCTCGCTCGGCGAACTCGCCCATCGCGAGGGGTCGATCGCGGAGGGCCGCTTCCGCGCCGTCTACACCGACGTCGACGACAAACCGATCGCCCAGGTCAGCGTCAACGATGCCCGAGCAGTCGCCGCGTTCCGCAAGAACCACCGTCGCGACGGGAGTCTCGAAGACCTCGTCGGTCAGCAGACACCCGCCCGATAAAGGAAGGCACCCATGCGTCATATCCAGCATTTCAAGGACGGTCCGGACAAGATCCTTCATATCGAGACCGAGGGCTGCAAGGTCAACGTGATCATCGGGACCCACGACCTGAGCAACGAGGTCTTCACGACCGTCGAGATCCTGCCCGCCGAACCCGACGACGACGGACGAAATTGGATGGCAATTGGTCCCACGGCCGTGCTGGTCGTTCCGGCCACCGGCTCCGATCCCGACAGTTGGCTCTTCCGGGACCTCGCTACAACCAATCCCAGCGTCGCCGACCACCACTAACGCACGCCGCCGGCGCGGCCCGCACTCATCAGAACGGACCATCTCCATGACCGCAGAGCAATTCATCATCGACGACCGCGACAACAACCTCTTCCGGGTCAACCGTGAAGCCTTCACTTCCGAGGAGGTGCTGCAGCGCGAGCGAAAAGAGATCTTCGGAAAGACATGGCTCTACGTCGGACACGAATCAGAAATTCCCGGCAAGAACGACTTCCAGACCCGGGACGTCGGCGGCCGGCCGGTCATCTTCAACCGCGACCGCCATGGTGATGTTCGGGTGCTGCTCAACACCTGCCTGCACAGGGGATCATCCGTCTGTCGGCACAGTTCGGGTAACGCCAAGATTTTCACCTGCTTCTACCACGGCTGGGCGTACCGAAACTCGGGAGAGTTGGTCAATGTGCCCGGTAACGAGGACTACAAGAGCGAGCCGTCCGCGGTGTACAAGGGTCTGCAGTCCCCCGCCCAGGTGGACAGCTACCGCGGGCTCTACTTCGTGAATTTCGATCCCGACGCGCCGGATCTGCTGACGTTCCTCGGCGAAGCCCGCTACTTCATCGATTTGGCAGCCGATCAGTCCCCTGAAGGCGTCGCAATCCTGGAAGGAACCCACAAGTACTCGCTGAAGGCCAATTGGAAGCTCCTCGTCGAGAACAGCATCGACGGATATCACGCCAAATCCGTCCACCACACCTACTTCGAGATGATGATGGAACTGGGTGCCACACCCCCGATGCTGGGTAAGGAAACCGTCAACGGTGTGTCCCCCGCCGGCATGGGCACCGAATTCCCGAACGGGCATGCCACATTGATGTATCCGGCCAACGGACTCCCGCTGGCGACCGACGGTGTCAAGCAGACCCTCGCCAACCTTCGGGAACAGGCCGAGCAGGCCTTCGGTGAGAACTACGCCACCGCGATGTTCGGCCTCGCACGAAACTCGGTGTTCTTCCCCAGCCTCATCCTGATCGATCTCAGCTTCGGATTGACGCTGCGCACGTTCTACCCGGTGAGCCCATCGGAAACCCTTGTCACCGGCTGGCAGATCATCCCCAAGGGTGTCGACGAGGAGTTCGTCAAGTACCGCATCAACAATGCACTCACCTTCTGGGGACCGGCGGGGCTCGCGACCCCAGACGATGTCGAGGCTCTCGAACAGGCCCAGAAGGGGTTCGGTGCCCGTGGCGAAGTCGGCTGGTCCGACGTGTCGAAAGGTATGGGCAAGCCCGTCCCGGCGGCAAACGACGAACTGCAGATGCGCTCGTGGTGGCGAGAATGGAACAGGCGCATCACCGGACAGCAACTCCCCACCGAGGGCACCTCGTTCGTTCCCTTCGACAAGCAGGACGTCGATGCCTGACCTCGCTCGATCACGCCGAATCATCCACAACGCCGCCAGTCACCTCAGAAGGATATCCCTATGACTTCCGTGTCGGAGACACCAACCATCACCACTCGTAGCGCGATCGAGGAATTCCTGTTCCACGAAGCCGGCCTGATCGATCAATGGCGCCTCGAGGAGTGGCTCGACCTGTTCACCCTCGACTGCACATACGAAGTTCCCGCCACGGATCGGCCGGACGCAGATCCCGGTCTCACGTGGTCGCTCATCCACGATGGTCGCACCATGCTCGAACAGAGGGTGATTCGGCTCAAGAAGCCGGAGGCGCACGCCGAGTTTCCCCATTCTCAGACCAGTCGGATCGTCGGCAATGTGCGAATTCTTGCAGAGACGGACGAAATACTCTCCGTCACCGCTAATTTCATCATCAACCGTGCAAAAGCCGGCAAGTTCGACACCTACGTCGGCCGGTACGACTACGAACTCATACCCCGGAACTCGTCGTTCCTGATCCGTCGAAAGCGAGCCGTCCTGGCTCACGACATGCTCGATCCCCAGGGCAAGATCAGCTTCATCATCTGAACGCTTCCACGATCCACAATGCGCACCGCCGACAACGAGGCGATTCCCGCATCCGCGCTTTACGAGAGGGCCGACCATGGCACCAGAAACGTCAACCGAAGCACTGATCTTCGCGTGCAACGAACAGGATCTGGCTGACGGCGAAACTCTACGCTTGAACGCCGAAGGTGGGATCGCCGTGTATCGCGTCGACGGCGAATTCTACGCCACATCCGACTCCTGCAGTCACGAGAAGTGGTCGCTCGGCGAGGAAGGCGAACTCGAGGGGCACGAGGTGCTCTGCACGCTCCACATGGCCCGGTTCGACGTCCGCACCGGAGCACCCCTGTGCTTTCCCGCGGTTCTCGCATTGAAGAAGTACCGAACCGTCGTAACCGACGGCCGGGTGTACATAACGCCGAACAGCGACTGAACACTCTCGCGCCCAGCGCACTCCATCAGAAGGTAGTACCACCACATGAACAGGTTCAAGGGCCGGACCGCGGTTGTCACCGGCGCAGGCAGCGGCATCGGCCGCGCCATCGCCGTGCGATTGGCCGACGAGGGCGCCGATCTCGTCCTCGGAGACCTCAGCGCGGACGCAGTAGAGGCCGTCGCCGAACACCTTCGGCCCGGCAACGCGGCGTCGGTGACCACCGTCGTCGGAGACCTCTCCCAGCGAGAGGATGCCGCCGACCTCATCCGGCGGACAGTCACCGAACACGGCGCGATAGACGTGCTGGTGAACTGCGCGGGCGGCGGCGTCATCCTTCCGACGTTCGACCACACCGAGGAAACCTTACGGGCAACCATCGACCGCAACCTCTGGACGACCCTGTACACCACGCTCGAGGCACTACCCCACATGGTGGACGCCGGGTACGGCCGAATCGTTCACATAGGAGCCGAATCCGTACGCAATGGTTTGTACCGGCACGCGATCTACAACGCCGCCAAGGGTGGAGTTCATGCATTCGGAACCGGACTCGCGCGTGAGTTCGCGGATTCCGGAATCACCGTCAACACAGTCGCTCCGGCGTGGATCGAGACGCCGGAGGCCGCCGCCAAGTTGGCCTCCGCACCGCCCGAGGTGAAAGACGACATGGCGATATTCGGCGCCCAGATGCGCAACCTCATCCCGATGAATCGTCCAGGAACGGTCGAAGAAGTAGCGGCCACAGTCGCCTTCGTCGCGTCCGAAGAAGCGTCCTACGTGACGGGTCAGGTGATCAGCGTGAACGGTGGCAGTTCCATGCTGTGACGCGTTCCAACAAATGGACGCGCCTTGGACCGCAGCGGGAGGGGCGGCGCATCAGCCGCCGTTTTCCCGATCCCTGGTGTCGGTGAGCGCACGGGTAATGCTCAGGGCGGTGGTATGGACGGCGGGACCGACACGCCGGATATCGACCTTGCCGATCCATCCGGACGCGGAAACGGCGGCCACCGGCGGACCGTCGGCACTGCGAATCGCGCTTGCGACGCAGGCGACGCCGGGCGCCGATTCCTCGTGCTCGTAGGCGATGCCGCTCGAGGCTATGCGCCGCAACTGCCGCACCAGGGGTCCGGGCGTGGTGATGGTGCGTGGACCGACCCGGACCAGGCCGGCCGCGAGCACCTCGGCGATCACCTGCGGCGGTGATCCCGCAAGCAACGCCTTGCCCACCCCGGTGGCATGCGCGGGCAGCCGCCCGCCCACACCGGAGGGCAGCCACGGTGCGTCCCGTCCCGGCAGTATCTCGACGTAGACCACCTCGGTACCGTCGAGGATCGCCAGATGCACGGTCTGCCGCGTCGCCTCCCGCAGATCGGCGAGGAACGGCAGCGCCACCTCGCGGACCGACCGGCGCCGCGAGGCCCGTTCGCCGAGCTCGAACAACCGCAGACCCAGCCCCACCTTGGCACCCCGACGTTCGAGGAACCCGACGGCTTCCATCTCCTTCACCAGCCGCGACACCGTCGCCTTCGGTATCCCGGTCCGCCGGGTCAACTCGTTCACACCCAGCGCGGTGTCAGTGGGCCCGAACGCGGCGAACAGATCCGACATCCGCCGGACCACCGAGGTCGGCTCGCCACTCGGCGGCAAAGTGTTCCGTTCTATGGGACTCATTCGTTGAGTATCACCATCCGGCCCGGCACAGTACAAACAACTACGCGCCCAGCGTCCAATTCGAACCAACCCACCGTGAGGTCATCGATGCCAACCACCGCCTCTGCAGCCCTCTCGAATTCGTCGATTCTGGCGGCCACGGACCGTCTTTCCGCGGCATCCGCAACGGCACGACCGTGCGCACCCATACGGGATCTCTTGGGAGTCAACGATATCGACGCCGCCTACGCGGTCCAGCAGCGGTTGACCGACCACCGCGTCGCCGCCGGCGGCACCATCACCGGCCGCAAAATCGGGCTCACCTCCCCCGCCGTGCAGCAGCAACTCGGGGTGGACCAACCGGATTTCGGTGTGCTGTTCGCCGACATGGACGTCACCGACCTACCCGAGGTACCGAGTGGCCGGTTGCTGCAACCGAAAGCCGAGGCCGAGATCGCATTCGAACTCGGCGCCGACCTCGTCGACGGTGACCTCGACCTCCCCCAGGTGCGGGCCGCCGTCGCCCGCGCCGCAGCAGCGTTGGAGATCGTCGACTCCCGCATCGCCGACTGGGACATCACCATCACCGACACCGTCGCCGACAACGGCTCCTCCGGACTCTACGTCCTCGGCGAAAACTGGCTCACGCTGGATGAATTCGAGCCGCGCGAGGTGTCCATGCGCCTGTTCTCCGGCGAGGAATTGGTGTCCGAGGGCACCGGCGCCGCCTGCCTCGGGGACCCCCTCGAAGCCCTCGCCTGGCTCGCCCGCACCGCCCGCGACTACGGCCAGCCCCTGCGCGCCGGGCAGGTCATCCTCTCCGGGGCCCTCGGCCCCATGGTCCCCACCCCACCCGGCACCCGAATTCGCGCCGAACTGACCAGCCTCGGCACCGTGACCGCCACCTTCTCGAAGGACAACGCATGACCGACACCCCCAAGATCAAGGTCGCGATCATCGGATCCGGCAATATCGGCACCGACCTGATGATCAAGGTGATCCGCAACTCCGACACCCTCGAGATGGGCGCCATGGTCGGCATCGACCCGGCTTCCGACGGACTCGCCCGCGCCGCCCGCCTGAAGGTACCCACCACCGCCGACGGCGTCGACGGCCTGATCGCCCTCGACAACTTCGCCGACATCGCCATCGTTTTCGACGCCACCTCCGCCAAGGCCCACCAGACCAACGCAGCCACCCTCACCCCCTACGGGAAAAAGCTCGTCGACCTCACCCCGGCCGCGATCGGCCCGTTCGTTGTTCCCCCGGTCAACCTGGAAGAGCACCTCGACTCCGGCGTCGACAACGTCAACATGGTCACCTGCGGCGGCCAGGCCACCATCCCCATGGTCGCCGCCATCTCCGCGGTCACCCCCGTCGCCTACGCCGAGATCGTCGCGTCCATCGCCTCGAAATCCGCCGGACCCGGAACCCGCACGAACATCGACGAGTTCACCGAAACCACCTCCCACGCCATCGAACAGGTCGGCGGCGCCGCCCGCGGCAAGGCCGTCATCATCCTCAACCCCGCCGAACCACCCCCGTTGATGCGCGACACCGTCTACGCTCTGATCGGCGACGCCGACCACGACGCGATCCGCGCGTCTGTCGCGGAGATGGCCGCCCGGGTCGCCGAGTACGTCCCCGGCTACCGGCTCAAGCAGGACGTCCAGTTCACTCCGATCCCCGAGGGCGAACCGGTGCATACCCTGCTGCGCGACGGCGGCGGTCCGGTCACCACGAAGGTGTCGATCTTCCTCGAGGTCGAGGGCGCCGCCCACTACCTGCCCGCCTACGCCGGCAACCTCGACATCATGACCTCCGCGGCCCTGCGCACCGCCGAGTCCATCGCCCGACGCATCCAGCACACGATTCCCGCGGAGGCCCACTCGTGACCACTCCCCAGCTCTATATCCAAGACGTCACCCTCCGCGACGGCATGCACGCCGTCCGGCACCGCATCACCCCCGACGACGTCGGAAAGATCGTTGCCGCGCTCGACGCCGCCGGTGTCGACGCCATCGAGGTCGCCCACGGCGACGGTCTCGCCGGCGGCTCCCTCAACTACGGGCCCGGCTCGAACACCGACTGGGAATGGATCGAGGCCGCCGCCGACAACCTGACCCACGCCACCCTGACCACGCTGCTGCTACCCGGCGTCGGCACCATCGCCGAACTCGAACACGCCTACCAGCTTGGGGTGCGCTCCATCCGCATCGCCACCCACTGCACCGAGGCGGACGTGTCCGCCCAGCACATCGCCAAGGCCCGCGAACTCGGCATGGACGTCTCCGGATTCTTGATGATGAGTCACATGAGCTCCGCCGACGACCTCGCCAAACAGGCGAAACTGATGGAATCGTATGGGGCGCAGTGCGTCTACGTCACCGACTCCGGAGGCAGGCTCACCATGGACGGTGTCCGTGAACGCGTCCGCGCCTACCGGAACATTCTCGACCCCGGCACCCAGATCGGTATCCACGCCCACGAGAACCTCTCGCTGTCCGTGGCCAACAGCGTCGTCGCCGTCGAAGAAGGCGTCACCCGCGTCGACGCATCCCTCGCCGGGCACGGCGCCGGCGCCGGCAACTGCCCACTCGAGGCATTCATCGCCGTCGCCAACCTCCAGAACTGGAAACACCACTGCGACCTGTTCGCCCTCCAAGACGCCGCCGACGACCTCGTTCGCCCCCTCCAGGACCGGCCCGTGCGCGTGGACCGAGAAACCCTCACCCTCGGCTACGCCGGCGTCTACTCCAGCTTCCTCCGCCACGCCGAAACCGCCGCGAAGCAATACGGCGTCGACGTGCGCACCATCCTCCTCGAAGTCGGCAAACGCGGACTCGTCGGCGGACAGGAAGACATGATCACCGACATCGCCCTCGACATGCAGGCCCAGGGACGCTGACCGTCCTCCCCCTTGCCAGGGACGTCGCAAACTGATTATGGTCAGTCCATTCGCATGAGAGGAGATCAGCGTGTCGATCAGAGTGGGGTTGTCGGTCACTGATGCACTCCTCGTCCCGAAACCCGCAGATCGGCGGCTTCTTCTCGATTCCGCGGCCGAAGCCGGGCTCGATCACATCACCGTCGGTGACCACATCAGCTTCCACGGCGGTACCGGGTTCGACGGCATGGTGTCGGCCACGACCGTCCTGTCCAGCCACGACACGCTGTCGGTGATCATCGGTGTCTACCTGCTCGGCCTGCGGCACCCGATGCTCGCCGCCCGCCAGATCGCGACGCTCTCGCAGATCGCGCCCGGACGGTTGGTCGTCGGTGCCGGCGTCGGCGGTGAGGACCGATCCGAGATTTCGAACAGCGGGGTCGACCCCAGCACCCGCGGCCGTCGGCTCGACGAGACCCTCGAGGTTCTGCGTGCCGTTCTCACCGGTGAGGAGGTCACCCATCACGGTGAGTTCTTTACCCTCGACCAGGCACGAATCTTGCCGGCGCCGCGGCCCGCGGTCCCGATCCTCATCGGCGGCCGAGGTGAATCCGCCATTCGCCGCACCGCCCGCTATGGCGACGGCTGGCTCGGAATCTTCTGCACACCGCGACGGTTCTCCGAGACACGTACCGCGATCCTCGACGCCGCCGCGCGGGAGAACCGCGCTCCCAACTCGTTCGGCGTGAACGTCTGGTGTGGCCTCGACACCGACGCCGATGTTGCCGATCGTCTGGTGGGCGAGAAGATGCAGGCGTTGTATCAGTTGCCGCGCGACAAGTTCCGTCACCTGGCACCCTCCGGAACACCCGAGCAAGTGGCCGAGTGGCTGAACTCGTTCGTCGAGGCAGGTGCCGACAACATCACCCTGGTCCCGGCAGCCACCTCGATGGAAGCGGCGATCGAGCACACGGCCTCGGTCCGTGCACTACTGCTCGGCCATCACAGCTGACCGGGCCACACAGCACTACTCGTCCTACGACTACGCGACCATCCGTCGCTACACAGGGAAGTCGTTGCGCCGACACGGCGGAACACACGGTGCCACTTCCCGACGAACGGAGATCCGCATGACCGACCCGCACCCCCGCAAGGCCTTGGTGACCGGTGCCGCACGTGAGGGCGGAATCGGCAAGGCCATCGTCGCCCGGCTCGAGGCCGATGGGGTGAAAGTGGTCACCCTCGACCGTGCACCGGGGTGCACGTACCAGGCCGACATGTCCACCGACGAACTCCCCCCGCTCGACGACATCGACGTCTACGTCGCGAATGCCGGTTTGACGACGATGTTCGGGGCCGCACACAGTATGTCGATCGACAAGTGGCGGAAGGATCTCGACGTCAATCTCACCGGGACCTTCCGGGTGCTCCAGCAGTGCCTGCCTGGGATGCGCGAACGACGGTATGGCCGCGTCGTCGTCATCTCCAGTACCGCAGGCACGCAGGGCATGCCGGCTCAGGTGTCGTACAGCACCACGAAGGCAGGGCTGCTCGGTCTGGTCAAGACGGTCGCGGCAGAGAACGTCGCCTTGGGTATCACCGCCAACGCCGTCCTGCCCGGAATGACCGCCAGTTCCGGGATCCTGTCCATGCCGCAAGACATCCAGGACGCCTGGCTCGCGTCGATGCCCAACGGATTCGTCGACCCGGTCGACATCGCCGACGCCGTCGCGTTCTTCGCCTCCCCCACCGCCCGCAGCGTCACCGGCCAGTTCCTCACCGTCGATGCGGGTGACGGTCTCAACACCCGCACGGTCACCTCCTCGGTGGCACAGCACCACTGACAGTCCCAGCGAGTGCACTGGAGAAATCGACAGTGCCGTGCACCGTAACCCTCGCCGTGCGTCCAGGTGCTCTCTACCGTCCGACACGTCGGATCCCGACTCGGAGGACGCTTCATGGACTTGGCCTGCAGTTGCGCCGTATCGGGAGGGCGATGTCCGACTCCCCCTACCAACGCATGTCACCCCTTTTGGACAGTCCTTTACAATGGACTATCCATATGGTGTTATCTGTGACGGGGGCCACCTTCGAAGGAAGTCCTTCTCGGCGGCATCCCGTCCCCATTATCGATTTCGATCGACAGGAGCTTCCATGAGCGCAGTCCGCACGGCTGAGTTGCAGGCGCCCACGCGGCATCTGAATCGCTGGTGGTACGTCGTTACAGGCTTTCTGACTCTGCTGTTCGGCACGACCGCGGTGAACGTCTTGTTCAACATCCTCGGCAAGCCGATGACCGCGGAATTCGGCTGGGAACGAAGCGTCATCAGCAACGGTCTGTCCATCGAAACGGTGCTGGTGGGTATCAGCATCGTCATCCTGGGCTTCCTCGTCGACCGGTACGGTCCCAAGATCCCGTCGGTTCCGATGTCGCTGGCATTCGGAATCGGCCTGATGCTGATGTCCGTCCTGCCGAACAACCAACTCGTCTTCTACCTGCTCTGCGTGGCGATCGGCGCTGGAGCGGGCGCCGTGAACCCGGTGGCGCACTCGACCGTGGTGAGCGCATGGTTCCAGGACCGTCGCGGCATGGCGCTGGGCATCCTCATGGCCGGCCTCGGCTCGTGCGGGGTACTCATGCCGTATCTGGCCAACTGGATGCTCGGCATCGGCGGATGGCGCCTGGCGTTCCTCGTCATCGGCGCATTGTGCACGGTCATCCCGGCCGCGGTCTACGCCTTCGTCACCCGGATGCCCGCCGAACACGAAGCCGAGCGCAAGGCCGCGCGTCTGGAAGGCCGGATGGCCGGGGAATCGCTGCTCACCGTGGCGAGGAAGTACCGGCAATTCTGGTTGCTGTCCGTCGCCATCTTCCTCGTGTCCTCGGCGACCTTCGGCCTGATGTCCCAGGTCGTGCCCATGACCACCGACAAGGGCATCAGCCAGGGCACCGCCGTCTCCATCCTGTCCGTCCTGAGCCTGGCGTCGATTGCCGCGCGACTGCTGGTCGGCTATCTGCTGGACCGGTTCTACGCCCCCGCCATCGGCTCGATCATCTTCGCACTGTGCGGGGTCGGGGTCTTCTTCATGATCACGTCGTCGCAGACCGGCCTTCTGTTCGTCGGCGCGGCCCTGATCGGCCTGGGCCTGGGGTCCGAGGGTGATCTCGCCGCCTACATGGTGAGCCGATACTTCCCCAAGCACTCCTACGGCCGGGTGCTGGGCTTCATCTACTTCCTCTACGCGCAGGGGTCGGCGTTCGGCATCTTCCTGCTCGGACAGGTCTACAGCGCCACCGGTTCCTACAGTGCCGGCGCCCTGCCGATCATCGTGCTGGTCGGAATCGCCATCGCCTGCCTGCTGATGATGGGTTCCTACCGCTTCACCCTGGACCATCGCGAGATCGGCGCCGACAATGTCACCGTCGAAGAAAAGGAGCACGTATGACCGACGGATTTCACGACGCCTTGGTGACTCGCGCCACCGAGGACATGCCGGAGAAATTCTTCGACCGGTTCATGTTCAACCTTCACCCGGACGGGCGTACCGCGCCGTCCGTGATCCTCGGCGCCGGGGCCTACCCGCCCCGCAACGTCGTGGACGGTTTCGTCGTCCTCACCACCGGGACCGAGCAGCGCAACCTCCGCTACTCCACCGAACACTCCGAGACCGACGGCGCCTCCGTCGGACCACTGAGATGGGAGACGGTCGACGACAATTCCGCCTGGCGAATCCAGCTGGGCGAAAACAAGACCGGACTCGAACTAGATTTGCTCTGGCACGCCCGGGCACCCTATTGGCTCGGGTCGGTGGACGTGGAGAACACCGACGGAAACGTCACCTCCTTCGATCATCTGTTCCAGCCCGGTCGCTACGAGGGCACGCTCACCCTCGACGGAACCACCACCGACGTCGGAGGCTGGTACGGACTGCGGGACCGTTCCCGCGGGGTACGCACCATGTCCGGGGGCCAGGGTTTGCACATCTGGTACCAGGCCCAGTTCCCGGATCGCACGTTCGGCTTCCTGCTCGTCGAGGATCGAGATGGCGGGCGAATCCTGTTGGAGGGCGCCGTCATGCATGACGACGGACGACTTGACGACATTACCGACGTCCGGCACGACCTGGCGTTCACCGCGGGCAACGACCTCGCCAGTGGCGCAGTGGAGGTCGTGACTACCGGCGGCGCGACCTACCGCGTCGACGCGGACGCCTCGGCCGGCGGCGGCTACATGGCGGGCGGCGGTTACGGCGGGCACCACGGCAAGGTTCGTGGCCGCGACCACGAAGATTTCGACGTCTACCCCCTCGACGGAACCGTGGGCCCCAAGACTCTCGACTCCGCCCTCACCGACCGTTGCTGCACGTTCGAGTGGAACGAGGAAACCGGCTACGGAATCTTCGAGTTCGCCCTGTCGCGATCGTCGTCGTACACCTACCACCCCACGCTGACGCGCTGACCCACGCCGGCCACTGCCCCCGCACCGACCCAAAGGTGCAGGGGCAGTGCTATTGACGGAAGGCGTCCAGGCCCTCGGTCGCCATTCGCACCATGTGATCGGCCAGCCCGGCCGTGCGGGTCACCTTGGCGGGCCAGTACGCGATCGAGAAGATCATGCCCAAGCACGACTGGGTGGCCACCGAAACCTCCGCCGGTGACGCGGCGGGGATCGCCCGCGTCACCGCTGCCTCCCACCCCTGGACGTACTGCTTGCGCCGTCGGTTGATCGCTTTCCGCCACGGATCGACCAGCGACCGGTCCTCCCGCTGGCTGACGTTGACGAGGTGGCGGTGCCTCGCCGCGAAGAGCGCATGATGACGGATCATCCGTTGAAGATCGAGGTCCGCGTCGTCGAGTACCGGCTCGGTGGCGCCGATCAGCTCGTCCATCGCCTCACCGAACAGGGTAGCCAGGATCTCGTCCTTGCCGGAGAAATGGCGGTAGATTGCTGGGCCACTCAGGCCGGCCCGCGACCCCAACTCGTCGACACTTGTGCCGTGAAATCCCTTCTCGTAGAAGAGCTCTGCAGCGGTGTCGAGAATCTTACGGTTGCGGTCCACCGAGCCATTCTAGCACCGAACTGTGAACGATCGTTATGATGTGTCGATGACGTCACCAGCAGAAATCCCCTCGTACGTTCAGGTGATAGCACTGCCCCGCGAGTGTGGGCCGGTGCCCATCCCGTCCGCCTACGAGGACGAGAACGGCCACATGAACATTCGCCACTACTTCGATCTCGAGGCGCAGGCAATCGCCGTCGTGTTCGACCGAATGGGCATCACCGACGACTACCGCGCCACGCGCGACCAGGGTTTCTTCACCGCCGAGCACCACATCCGGTACTACGCGGAGGTGCACGTCGGCGACCAGGTGTCGGTCCACGCGCGAATCGTCGAACGTTCCGACAAGATCGTCCACGTCATGGCGTTCCTCGTCGATGACACCACTGAACGCCTCGCGAGCACACTCGAGGTCACCGCGACCCACGTCGACCTCAGCACCCGCCGGGTCGTGCCCTTCGCCGACGACGTCGCGGCCGCAGTTGACCGGGAACTCAGCCACACCGACGTCGACTGGCCCGCCCCCGTGTGCGGTGCGATGGGCATCCGAACCCGTGCGGCCCGCTGAGCGGAATGCCGTACAGAGGTCGGGCCACATTCCCCGTCAGTGGAGTAGCAGCTTGCCGATGCTCGCCGCCGCCTCCAGCGTGGCGGCGGCGATTTCCGGCGACCGGCTGTCGATACGCCGGCTGGGTCCGCCGACGGCCAGGCACGCCATAATGTCATGGCCAACGACGATGCGGGCGGCGACTGCGCTGAGGTCGGGAAGTGTATCGCCATGGTTGAAAGCCACGCCCGTGATCCGAGCCTCCTCGACCTCCGCGCGAAGGGCGGCCGCCTGGTCCGGCTGGATGTGGTCGGCGACGTAGCGCTCGAGGTCGTCATCTTCGAGCTGGGCCAGGTAGAGCTTTCCGATCGACGAAGGGCGGTCGGTGGGAGGCCGTACCCGGGGAGGGACGTACCGCACGGGTTGATCGGACTCGACGCTGTGCAGGTAGACGAGCGTATCGCCAACCATGCTGCCCAGCATCACCGTCTCGTTGAACTGCCGAAGAAGGTCGTCCATGAACGGTCGCGCGACCGACACGATCGACGGGCTGTCAGCGGCCGATAGCGCGCCGATGGATGGTCCGGTGCGGTAGCGCGTGTCCTCATAGGTGAGGTAGCCCCGATAGACCAATGCCTTTAGCAGCGGGTGCAACGACGACTTGGCGGCCCCGACCTGTTCGGCCAGCTGGCCGAGGGTCATCCCCTCCCCTGACGCCACGGCGATTTCGAGGGCGTGCAGCGCCCGGGAGACCGCGCGGTGCCCCTCGCTGTCAGCCATGTCCAACCCTCCACGCCATCTCTTCCGCCGGTGACGGCGAGTTTATCGCCCCCTGGCTGCCGCGATCTCCTCAGCGCCGCAGCTGGCGTCGGAAGTCGCTACGATCCCGCGACGAAGCAGATCGGCAATCTCCTCCTCGCCGTGGCCGAGTTCGACGAGGAGCCGCCGCGAGTGTTCCCCCAGTGCGGGTACCGGGCGCACCGGGTATTCCTTCCCGCGCTCGGTGATCACCTGACGCAGGGTCGGGACAGGCCCGACCGGCGTGGGTGTTTCGACCCACCTGCCGCGCTCCACCAACTGCGGGTGATCGGCCACCACTGCGAGATCATTGACGCGGGCGCAGGCGATCCCGATCCGGTCGAGCAGCGCGGTGAGCTCGACGGCGGTGAATCTTCGGCAGGTATCGGAGACGAGTGCGTCGACCTCGTCGCGGCGCCCTGCCCGGGCTACGTTGGTGGCGTACCGCGGGTCGGAGACCAGCTCCGGGCGACCCATGACGTGCTCGGCGAAGCGCCCCCATTCGCGGTCGTTCTGGACGCCGACGACGACCGGGGTGTCTCGGGTGGCGTACTCGCCGTAGGGCACCAGAGAGGGATGGCCGAGACTTATTCGCTCGGCCGGGCTGCCATGATGCTGGGCATAGTAGATGTGGTTGGCGATGAAGTCGGTCATCGCGTCGATCATCGCGACGTCGACCACAGTTCCTCGCCCGGTCCGCTCGCGTTGGAACAGGCCCATCATCGCCGCCGAGGTCATGTACATGCCGCTGGCAACGTCGGCCGCCGAGAAACCGGGTTTCACCATCAGATCTTTGGTGCCGGTGACAGCTACCGCTCCGGACTCCGCCTGTACCAGTGCGTCGTAGGCGCGTTTGCCGGCATAGGGGCCTGGCGTGCCGTATCCGGAGTTGGAGACGATGATCAGGCGCGGGTTGCTACGGGTCAGCTCGTCGGCGCCCAGCCCGAGCCGCTCGACGGCTCCGGGACTCATGTTCTGCATGAAAACGTCGGCGCACTCGAGCAACTCGAGCATGATCTGGCGGCCCTCGGGTGACTTGAGGTCGAGTGCCAGCGATTCCTTGCCGCGGCCCGTCCACAGGAACACACTGGACATCTCGCCTGCGACCGCGACGTCGTATCCGCGGGCGAAGTCGCCACCGTCGATTCGCTCGACCTTGATCACCCGCGCCCCGAGATCGGCGAGCTGCCGGGTGGCGATGGGGACGGCGACGGCGTGCTCGAGTGCGACGACGGTGACGCCCGCCAAGGGAAGATTCTCGTGCTCCGCCTGTGTAGTTGGAATGGATGCAGTGGAATCAGTTGTCATCGTGTTGCCTTCTCGGGTTGGCGGTCGGTTACGTGTCGAGTACGGCGACCGCGCACGGAACGCGCAATCATCACCCCCGCGAACACGACCGCGAGGGCCAGCATGGTGCCGGAGATCGGTCGGGTGAAGAAGACTGTGACGTCGCCGCCGCTGATGAGTAGCGTCTGGCGAATGGCGGGCTCGAGCAGCACTCCGAGAACGAAGGCGAGCACTAGCGGGCCCGGCTCGAAGCCGAACTTGCGCATGGCGTACCCGAGGACACCGAAAACCAGCACTACCCACAGGTCGAAGACGCTGTTGTTGATGCTGAAGACCCCGAGCATGGTGACCACGGTGGCGAGGGCGACGAGGATCGCGACGCGCAC
This sequence comes from Rhodococcus sp. LB1, assembly GCF_001583455.1. Lineage (NCBI taxonomy): Bacteria > Bacillati > Actinomycetota > Actinomycetes > Mycobacteriales > Nocardiaceae > Rhodococcus > Rhodococcus sp. LB1. The sequence goes on from NZ_LTCZ01000399.1 coordinate 22,784, forward strand.
GTCGAGGATCCGGATGAACACCCGCACCAGCGGCAGATTCAGCACCAGCAGAATCACGTTGCCGACGACCATCGAGGCGATCACTCCCCAGAATATGTCGGGGTGCTCGGCCATCAGCTGAGGTCCCGGGGTGACACCCTGAATGAGCAACGCGCCCAGAATCAATGCGAGCACGGGGTTCGGTGGCAGGCCCAGGGTGAGCAAGGGGATGAAGGACGACTGCGAACCCGCGTTGTTGGCGGTCTCTGGGCCGGCGACGCCCTCGATGGCGCCGTAACCGAAGCGCTCCGGATTCTTCGAGCGCCTCTTCTCGGTCGCGTACGACGCGAGTGAGGCCACCATGCCACCACCACCAGGCACCAGTCCGAGGACGAACCCGATCAGGCTGCCGCGGACGATCGGTCCGCGGGACTGGCGGAGCTCGGCTCGCGACGGGAGCACATGGCCGACACGGGCAACAGTGCCGGCTGGCTGGCGCGAGCGCTCGAGGGTGTACAACAACTCACCGAGCCCGAAGAGCCCCATCGCGACCGCGACGAAGTCCAGTCCGTTGAGCAACTCGAGGCTGCCGAAGGTGAAGCGCGCACTGCCCTCGATCGAGTCCTGTCCCACGGTGGCCAGCATCAGCCCGCAGAAGGCCATCAACAGGGCCGCCGCGAATCGCCGCGACGCGAGATACGCCGCCAACACAATGCCCAGAAGCGCCACGACCGCGAACTCGGGCGGCCCGAACCTCAGCGCGAAGGATGCCAGGACCGGCGCCAGCAGGACCAGGCCGACGACGGCGACCAGGCCGCCGACGAAGGACCCGATCGCGGCGATGCCGAGGGCAGGCCCCGCCCGCCCCTGGCGGGCCATCTGATAGCCGTCGAACGTCGTCACCACGGACGCCGCCTCACCGGGGAGGCGGAGCAACACGGAGGTGATCGTGCCGCCGTACATCGAACCGTAATAGATACCCGCCAAAAGAATAACGGCCGTCGCGGGCTCGAGACTGTAGGTCAGTGGCAGCAGGAGCGCGATCGTTGCCGTGGGACCGAGGCCCGGGATCACGCCGATGACCATGCCCGCCAGCACGCCCAGTAGCACGAAAAGCAAATTCATTGGAGTCAGCGTCGTCTCGACGCCGGTGATAATTCCGGAGAAATCCACGAGATCTACCTTCCGGGGGCCAGCGGCCCGATTGGGAACGGTACGCCGAGCAATTCGACGAAGACGATCTGCAGTGCGACGACCCCCAGTGCCGCGGTGACCAGCGTGAGTCGCCACGACTCACCGAAGAGACGAAGCCACACCACGAGTAGCACGAAAGCCGGCACGGGCATGCCCACCAGCGGAAGCATCACCACGAAGAATGCGATTGCGGCGATGGCGGTAGCCACCCGAGCGAGGTCACTGATCAGGACCTTCTCGCAGCGCTCCACCCCGGTAATGAACAACCAGACGCTTGTAACGAGCACGCCCACCGAGGTAAGCAGGGGCCAAGCTCCGGGGCCCGGCTCGGTCAGGTCACCGAGACCGAGACGCACCGATTCGATTGTCGCCAATACGCCGAGAACGGTCAGGACCGCGGGGGTGAGGCGTCTATTCTCCACAGCCCTCACGTTTTTCTCGGCGGCCTCCTCGACAAGTAGCGTGTCGCTCATTTCTGGACCGCCTCTCGCCATTGGGTTTCGGCCGAGTTGATTTCTGCCCGAATCTTTTCGGGGCCTGGGTCGTCGTCGCGCACGAATTCCTCTCCCAGCACTTCGGCAGTCTTCGGGTCTTTCAGGCACGATCCCATGGCCTGCGCCAAGGTCTTTTTCACGTCACCGTCGATTCCGGCCGGGGCGAGCAAGGTGACGTTGACTGTGGAGTCGGGCAGGTCGCCGTATCCCAACTCGATGAATGTCGGGACTTCCGGTAGGAAGTCGAGCCGCTCTTCTGCCCCCGTGGCCAGGGCTCGCAGATTTCCCGATTCGATCTGCTCGAGCAGCGTCGGAGACGTACTCAGGTAGGCGCTGTCGACGTTTCCGCCTAGCACCGCGGCCGCGGACTGGTCGTTGCTGACGAAGGGGACGTTGGTGAAACGAGGGCCCCCGTCCTCGGTGATGCCGTTGATAGCGAGCGCGAAGATGCCCATCGAGCCTGGCATGGCGACCGAGAACGAACCGTCCTTTTGCTCGGCTGCCTCCAGCAGTTCCTGCCCGGTGCGGTATGGGCTGTCGCCCTTCACCACTAGGACAGAGGGCGCAAGTGTGATGCCGGAGATCGGGTCGAAGCTGGATCCGTCGTACTGAGCGCCATCGGTAACCAGTGGTACCAGTGCCGCGGTCGACAACGACACAACCGAGAGTGTGTATCCGTCCGGCTCTGCTCTGGCGACCCTCGTCATCCCGATCGCTCCGCCACCGCCGTCCTGGTTCTCGACGATGAACGTCCCACCCAATTCCTCTTCCATGCATTTCGCCGCTACACGAGCGGTGGTGTCAGAGATCCCGCCAGCGGCAAACGGCGTAATGATCCGCACCGTCCCGGAGGGGTAGTAGCCAGCGGTGGACTTTGGCATCTCCGCGCATCCGGCGGTCGCCAATCCGGCGACTGCCACCAACGCGGCTATTCGGAAGGGCACAGTCATACTCATCCATTCCTATATACGTACGGGCCGTACTCATATAAGAATGCACGCTAGTAACTATGGAGAGTGATGTCAATCACTCTCCATAACGCTCGGCGATCCGCCCGCGAACCATCCGCATCGGCCGCACTGCCCCTTTTGCAGGGAGATCCGAAATCATCGCCGCAGGTGACGGACTTTTTCACCACCACTCTTGAAAACGCTCGTTATCAGCGCTACATTCGTCATAAGGTAAGACCAAAGCGACTTCGCGACGGACTTCGCTCCGCGTGAAACAAGAAAGGACCAACAGGTCGATGAGTGACTTCACGGATGTGACGTACGAGGTCGAGGATGGACTCGCCTGGATCACGATCAACCGGCCCGATCGGTACAACGCGTTCCGCGCGCGCACCGTCGACGAGTTGGTGAAGTCGTTCAAGAAGGCGTGGGGCAGCGCCGAGGTCGGGGCGATCGCGCTGACCGGAGCCGGCGAGAAGGCGTTCTGCTCGGGTGGCGACCAGAAGCAGCGTATGGAGACCGGCGACTACGGCCCGTCCGACAGCGGACTGTTCGAGGTCGAGGCGCTGCACCGCGTCCTCCGGGACGTCCCCAAGCCCGTGATCGCCGCGGTCAACGGTGTCGCGGTCGGCGGCGGCCATGTGCTGCACCTGCTGTGCGACCTGTCCATCGCCGCGGACCACGCCATCTTCGGGCAGAACGGTCCGCGTGTGGGATCGTTCGACGCCGGACTCGGCACCGGATACCTGGCCCGAGCGATCGGCGAGAAGCGTGCGCGAGAGATCTGGTTCCTCTGCCGCCGCTACAGCGCCGAGCAGGCCCTCGACTGGGGTCTGGTCAACAAGGTGGTGCCCGGTGACCAGCTGCGGGCGGAGGTCCGCGCCTGGGCCGACGAGATCCTGCAGCTCTCGCCGACGGCGCTGAAGGTGCTCAAGCAGTCTCTCAACGCCGACACCGAGCATTTCATCGCGCAGGGCAACATGGCCTACTCGACGCTCAAGCTGTTCGGTGAGTCCGCCGAGGCCATCGAGGGCATCAGCGCGTTCAACGAAAAGCGCAAGCCCGACTTCTCCAAGTTCCGCGGCGCCTGATCCTGACTTCCGGACGGCGGGGCTGTCTTCCGCCCCGCCGTCCGGCAACTCACTCCCCAGGACCCGTCACAGAGAGCAGTCGCCCACATGCGTTTCACCCGAGAGCAACAGGATTTCGCGGTGGCCGTCCGCGAACTCTGCGACTCCGAATGTAAGACACTCCAGCAGCGTGACGCCCTGACCGAGGGCGGCACTGTGGCCAACAGCTCCGCCCTGCTCGAGAAATTCGCCGGCCTCGGCTGGCTCGCCGTGTCGCTGCCGGAAGAGCATGGCGGGGGCGGCGCCGGAATGGTCGAGGAATGCATCTTCCTCGAGGAAACCGCGCGCGGACTCGCCCCGATCATCGCCTATTCCACGGGACTTACGGCCGCACAGACCTATTTGCGCTACGGCACCGAGGAACAGAAGCACACGATCGTGGGCAACATGGCATCCGGAAAGCTCGAGGCGATCGCCCTCAGCGAGCCCGGTGCGGGTTCCGACCTCGGGGGTGTCCGGATCAAGGCGGAACTGGTCGACGACCACTACGTCATCAACGGTCAGAAAACGTGGATCTCCGCGGCACACGTCGCCGAGCACATCCTCCTCCTTGCCCGAACCGACGCGTCCGGGAACAAGCACCAGGGTTTGACCCTTTTCATGGTGCCTGCCGCTTCGCCCGGCCTCGAAATCCACGGCATTGAGACCATGGAGGCCCGCACCTGCAACGACCTGTACTTCACCGATGTCGCCGTGCCCGCGAGCGCAGTGGTCGGTACACCGAACCAGGCGTGGCGTCACCTCATGCGGGGGCTCAGCGTCGAGCGCCTCATCATCGCGACGATGGCGCTCGGCGGGGCCCAGCGCTCACTCGACGATGTGATTGCCTTCGTCACCGAGCGTGAACAATTCGGTCAGAAGATCAGCAGTTTCCAGGCCATCCGTCACCGCATCGCGGATCTCGCCACGGAGATCGCCTTCGCGAAGTCGTTCGTGTACGACGTGGCCGAACGGATCGATGCCGGGGAGGAAGACAACCTCAACCGCGAGGGGTCGATGGCTAAGCTGAAATGTACCGAAATCGCGAAGAAGACCGCACTCGAGGCGATGCAGATGATGGGCGGCTACGGCTATACCCGCGAATACGGCATGGAGGAACAGGTTCGCCGGTCTCTGGCTCCGCCGATCTACGGCGGTACCAACGAGATTCAGCGCGAAATCATCAGTAAGAGCCTGGGCCTGTAGCCCTCGTTCCCGACCATAGGACCATCGCATGACCACTTCTCCCTTCACTCCCGACGCCCTCGCGGGCAAGCGCGTGCTGATCACCGGCGGCGGCACCGGGCTCGGCCGCGGCGTCGCCCGGCACCTCGTCGATCACGGAGCCGAAGTTCACCTGTGGGGCCGTCGGCCCGCTGTCCTCGAGGAAGCCGCGGCGGAGGCGTCCGTTTCCCGGCCGGGCTCGGTCCACTGGCAGACCGTCGATGTCCGCAAGGCAGACCTCGTATCGGCGGCCATGGACGAGATCTGGACACTTCACGGACCACTGACCGGCGTCATCAACAACGCCGCCGCGAACTTCATCGCCCCCACCGAATCGCTCAGCGCACGCGCCTTCGAGGCCGTCACCTCCACCGTGATGAACGGGTCCTTCAATACCACCCATGCCGCGGGCCGCCGCTGGATCGAAGGCGGCAACAAGGGTGTCGTCCTGTCCACCCTGACCACCTGGGTGTGGAGCGGATCCGCGTTCGTCGTTCCGTCCGCGATGGCGAAAGCTGCCGTGCACTCGATGACAATGTCGCTCGCGGTCGAATGGGCCCGATACGGCATCCGCCTCAACGCACTCGCCCCCGGACCGATCCCCACCGACTACGCATGGGAAATGCTCAACCCCACCGACAAGAGTGCAGTCGGCGCAACGCAGGCCGACCAGGTGCCGATGGGCCGAATGGGCACGATGGAAGAACTTGCCAACCTCACCACCTTCCTCCTGTCGGACGCCTGCGACTACCTCACCGGCCAGACCATCGCGATGGACGGCGGTCAAATGCTCGCCGGCCCCGGAACTTTCGCCGGTCTGACATCGATGACCAACGAGGACTGGGCCACCGCCCGGGAGAAGAGCAAGGCCGCGAGCGAAGCAGCAAAGGCTCAGCGCGGAGTCTGACCCCACATACGAGGCCTGCCTGCCGGTGACGACGAGGTCCCGGCGGGCAGGCCTCTTCTGTGTGACCCTCGTTCCACTTCGCACCTACCGCCCAGGAGAGACATGATGATCGAGAACATCACCGCCCCTCCGTTCATCGCGACCGGCGTCGAAGCGCTGTTCCAGGTAGCACCCGTGACCGGCGACGGCACCCACGGCAGGTCGGAAATGCCGACCGGACCGTGGCTGTCCGACCAGCGCGGACTGCCCTGCCGCGGCGCCCTCGGCGTTCTGATGGACGACGTGACAGGCTATCCGATCACCGCGCGATGTCCGGCCGGCCACTGGTCCGTCACAACGGAATTACACCTCGACTTCACCCGCAACCCACCGCTCGACGGATCGATCCTGCAGGCCGACAGCCAAGTCGTCACGACAGATCCGGTCGGCGGTCTGGCGAGCGGCCGAATCGTAGACGAGAGCGGGCGGGTCGTTGCCCTCGGAACCGCTCGCTTGCGGTTCGTCGCGGCCGCCTCACCGTCGGGATCCGTATCCGATAACGTCATCCGCTCTCGCGCGAACGCATCCTCGATCATCGAACTCCTCGGCGCCCACCACCGACGAGACAACGCTTGCGCCGGACTGGAACTGGATCCGTCGGAGTCGCTCTGCAATCCGCTGGGCAACGTTCACGGCGGCGTCCTTCTGTGTGCATCCGAGATCGCCGGCCACTCCGCGGTGGCGTCGCAGGCCGATTTCCAGACGACGTCGATTGCGATGACATTCGTGCGGCCCAGCCCTGGGACCGAGCCGATCACCTTCGCACCCCGGGTGGTTTACCGCGGCCGCAGCTTTGCCGTCATCCAGGTCGTCGGACGCAATCGAACCGGAAAGACTTGCACCACAGCAACAGTCACATTCCATCGCAGCTGATTCGACACGGCTGAGGCGGTCGGTACTCGGGTACCGACCGCCTCAGTCTCGTCGTCACACTACCGACGGCGCCAATCCCGCGGCGCGGTGGGCCGCGTCGAGGAAAGCGCGGACGAGGGCCGCGTCCCGGTAGTACTGGTCACCGACTCCGGCGACAGCCCGACGACGTCCGTACTCGTACAGCACCGCCAGCTTCCACAAGGCCAGCGCGGTGTACCAGGGCAGGTTCGACAGGTCGGCTCCCGTGGCGTCCGCGTACCGCTGAGCCAGCTCGTCCCGGGTGGGAAACCCCTCCTCGAGCACGGCCACAGCGAGATCTTCGGTCGGTGTGCGTTCCTCCCCGTCGACGGGATACGACGCGAGGAAGTACCCGAGGTCGAACAGGGGGTCACCGATCGTCGCCAACTCCCAGTCCAGCACTGCAGCAATCCGTCCCGGCGAATCGGGAGCGAGGATGACGTTGCCGATACGGTAGTCGTTGTGGATGATCGCCGCACCGGACTCTGCGGGCACGTGAGCGGCGAGCCAAGCGTCGATCCCCGCAAACTCCGGCGGCGGTGTTCCGTCCTCCGCTGCCACCAGTTTGCCCATGCGGCGCAGGTGACGCTCGTTGAACCCGTCCGGTCGGCCGATGTCCCCCAGACCGGCCGCCTGCCAATCCACTGCGTGCAGTGCGGCGAGAGTGTCGATCAATGCCTCGCCGATCCGGCGACGATCCGCGGGAGCGCTCAACGCCGGCGGTGTCTCGGTAGTGACCACCGGACCGGGAACGTAATCCATCACGTAGAACGGGACGTCGAGCACGTCACCGGTCTGGCCGACGGCGAGGACGTCCGCCACCGGCACGCCACTGCCGGCGAGGGCGCCGACAAGGCGCGCCTCCCGCAGCATGTCGTGGGCGCCCGCCGGGACGGGTGGCGGAGGCGGTCGTCGGACGATCACCTGACGGACCCCGTCGGAGACGAGGAACGTCAGGTTGGAATGTCCGTCGCCGATGCGCGCGGTCGTGAGCGGTCCTTCGGTGATCCCGCGCTTGCGCAGGAACGTCTCCAGCGCGCCGAGCGTGTCGGGCGTCCATTCCCAGGTCATGCGCTCGCCTCCATCCGTGTGGTCATTCGTTGATTCCTACTGTCCGGTGAAGCGCGGCGCCCGCTTCTCCTTGAAGGCGGCGAGCGCCTCCGGCATGTCGGCGCAGCGGGTGAGCAACGCCTGGCCCCGGTTCTCCAATTCCAGTGCCGCCGCATACGACGTCACTTCCTCGTTCCGCTGCAGCGCACGCTTCGACATTCGAATGCCGCCAGGCGAATTCGAGGCGATCGCCTCGGCCACCGCGACGGCCTCGTCGAACAGGTCGTCACTGGGCACTACCCGGTTTGCCAGCCCGATCCGGGCGGCTTCCTCGCCGCCGACGAAACGCGCGGTGTACGCGATCTCCGCCGCCCGGCCCGGTCCGACGAGCCGGGTGAGCTTCCACGACGTGCCGAGTTCCCCGACGGACAATCCGACCTTGACGAACGCCGCGTTGAACTTCGCGGTCGGCGCCACGAGGCGGATGTCTGCGGCGAGCGCGAGAGCCAGCCCGCCGCCCGCCGCGGCACCGTGAATCGCCGCGATAACCGGGAACGGCAGGTGGTACAACGCTGCCAGCCCACCGGTCGCGGTCTCCTGGAATTTCAAGAAATCACGCACACCCATTTCGGTGATGACGTGGATCTCGTCCAGATCGAATCCGGCGCAGAACGACCGCTCGCCCGCCCCCCGAATGATCAGCGCCCTTGCATCGGTGTCGCGCAACGCGTACGCGGCGGTGTTGAACTCCGTGAACATCTTGACCGTCATCGAGTTCATTCGGTCGGGTCGATTGATCGTGAGAACAGCGATCTTGCCCTCGAGCACCTCGAGGGTGAGGGTCTCCAACTGCGGCGGCTCGTAGTTACTCAGCACCGCCGTATTCTCCCGCACTTCGGTCTGCGTCATCTGGCTCACCTTCCCGTGAACTTCGGGTTGCGCTTCGCTTTGAACGCAGCCAGCGCCTCGGGCATGTCCTCGCCACGGGTGAGCAGCGCCTGACCCCGGTTCTCCAACTCGAGTGCCGCCGCGTAGGAGGACACTTCCATGTTCGCGTGGAGTGCACGCTTCGACAGTTGCACTCCGGCAGGAGAATTTGCACGGATCAAGCGCGCCATCGCGAGCGCCTCGTCGAGCAGTGACTCGGCGGGAACGACCGCATTGAGCAGTCCGAGCGACTCGGCCTCGACGGCCTCGATGAAGCGGCCCGTGTAGGCGAATTCGGCTGCCCGCGCCGGTCCGATGAGCCGGGGCAGGTGCCAGGAGGCGCCTAGATCGCCGGCGGACAGGCCGATTCGTACGAAGGCCGCGTTGAACCGTGCGGCCGGCGAGCCGATTCGGATGTCCGCGGCAAGCGAAAGTGACAGCCCTCCACCGGCGGCCGCACCGTTGACGGCCGCGATCACCGGGACGCGAATGCTGCGGATCGCCGAGAGCGCCCGCGCGGCCAGTTCCTGCTGGTCGAGCATGCCCATCGGTGTCAATGACGACAGTCCGTCGGCATCGTCGAGGTCGAAGCCACCGCAGAACGCCTTGCCGGCACCAGTGAGGATCACGACACGGAGGTCGTCCTCTTGATCCAGTTGCAGCGCCACCTTCTCCAGTTCGACGAACATGGTGTTCGTCATCGAGTTCATGCGTTCGGGGCGATTCAACGTCACGACGGCGATGCCGGGTTCCGGCCGCTCAAGCGTGAACGTTTCCCATGTCGTGGGCTCGGTCACGAGTTCACTCCTTCTCCAGTTCGGGCGATTCCAAGCGATCGCCCTCAGTTCGTGGCCGGACGCGGCGCGTCCGGATGGTCATGTCTCTGTATAGGTCTCCCGCACCGCACCCGAACGCAGCCACTCGGCCCGGCGATCAGAGTCGATTCCCCAATCGGTCAGAACCTCGGTGGTGTGCTCTCCCGGAATCGGCGGACGGCGGTCGACTGATGCCACCGTCCGGCTGAACCGGGGCGCCGGCGCCGGTTGCACGAGTCCGTCGACCTCGACGAAAGCGCCGCGCGCGACATTGTGCGGATGGGACGGCGCCTCGTCGACGTCGAGGACGGGCGCGATGCACGGTGTCAGCCCTTCGGCGGCGTCGAGCCATTCCGCGAGCGGACGGCCACGCACGGCGTCGGCGAAGATTTTCTTCATCTGCGGCCACTGCGAGCGGTCGTTCTGGTCCGGGAGGTCGTCGGGCAGTCCCAGCAGCGCGACGAGGTCGGCATAGAAATGCGGTTCTATTGCGCCGACTGCCAGCCACCTGCCGTCCGCGGTCTCGTAGGCGTCGTAGTACGGCGCGCCACTGTCGACGATGTTGGTGCCGCGTTCACTGTTCCACAGCCCGGTCTGCGCGAATCCGAAGAAGGGCGTCGCGAGGAGTGCGGCACCCTCGACCATCGAGGCGTCCACCACCTGACCGAGTCCCGAGGCGTGCCTCTCGAAGAGAGCCGACATCACACCCAGCGCGAGAAGCATTCCCCCACCGCCGAAGTCACCGACTAGGCTGAGTGGCGGGGTGGGCGGGTGGCCGTGGCGTCCAATCAACGAAAGAGCACCGCTCAGCGCCACGTAGTTGATGTCGTGGCCGACGTGCTGAGCGAGTGGGCCGTCCTGCCCGAAACCGGTCATGCGGCCGTAGATCAGCCCGGCATTGCGTTGCGCGCACTCATCTGGTCCGATGCCGAGGCGCTCGGCGACCCCGGGCCGGAAGCCCTCGATCAGCACGTCGGCGTCCGCGACGAGCGACAGCACCACCTCCGCGCCGTCGGGGTGTTTCAGGTCGACGGCGAGAGAGCGACGTCCGCGGTGTAGCAGTTCCGTCCGGAAGTCGGCGTTCGGTCCAACCAGCCCCGCACCGGTAGCGCGGTCCACGCGAATGACGTCTGCACCGAGATCGGCGAGGAGCATGGCGCAGAAGGGCCCCGGGCCGATGGAACCGATCTCCACCACTTTCAGCCCGGACAGCGGCCCGGTGAACGAGCGTCTCTCAGCGACCCGCATCGCCTACCCGCCTCCGCTCGCCTTTTGGTCTAATAATAATACCTTGATTTCGGTCGTGGAGGAATCCTCCCGACCTCGTGTCCGGGCATGCGCACTGACGACCAACACGACAGACACCAGTACGATCGCTCCCCCGATCACCAAGGAGGGGGTCACGGGTTCGGAGAGGACAACGGACCCGAGTGCCACAGCCACCACCGGATTCACATAGGTATGCGTGGCCACCAGCGACAGAGGAGCGTGATGCAATAGCCACGCGTACGCCGTGAAACCGATGATCGAGCCGAAGACGACCAGGTAGCCGAACGCTCCCCATGCCCTTGGTCCGATCGCTCCGTCCAGCCGTTCGCCAGTCGCCACCGACGCGAGCGACATGGCCGCTCCTGCCGCCAGAAGCTGGTACGCCGCAGTCACATACACGTCTCGCGGCAACCAGACCCTCGGCTTGATCCACGACCCGAACGACCACGACAGGCTGGACAGCACGATGACCGCCACCCCGATGACGGGAAGCCCGGACTGCCCACCACCACCGTGCGGCAACACCAGCACGGCGAGACCGATCAGCCCCACGCCGACACCTACCAACTCGAGCACCCGCGGGCGGTCACCGCCCAGCGTGCGATCGAGACAAATCCACAGCGGCACCATGGCGATGAGGAGCGCCGTCACGCCGGAGGGCACGCCGCGCAACTGGCCGACCGAGGTCAGGCCGTTCCCACACGCGAGCAGGAGCACTCCCAGGAACGCGGCTCCCGCTGCCTCGCGCCACGTGAGGCGCAACCGCCCCCAGCCGCCGCGACACGCCAGGAAGGCAGCCATCAACGCACCGGCAAGGAGAAACCGCACACCCATCGAGCCCAGGGGCGGCACTTCCTCGATGACCAGACGGATCGCGAGGTAGACCGATCCCCAGATCACATAGACGAGGAACAGGGCGAACGCGATCGGACCCCTTCCGACACTCCCGGGCGACATGGCGCTCAGGAGAAGCGCGGAGCGCGCTTCTCCAGGAAGGCCGTGATGCCCTCCTTCGCCTCTCCGTTCTCGAACAGATCCTGCTCCTGGGCTACCTCGAACCGGAAGCCCTCCTCGAGTGGCGTGTCGAACGATGCGTCGACCGTGCGGATGACGGCGCGCTGCGCGGGCAGCGACATCGTGCACAACTCAGTGGCGAGAGCCAGCGCGGCCTCCGTGGCGGCGCCTGCCTCGACGAGGCGATCGATCAAGCCGATCGCGTGCGCCTCGGAGGCAAGGACCTGGCGGGCGCTCAGCATGATGTCGAGGGCACGGCCGCGACCGACCAGACGCGGAAGGCGCTGCGTCCCACCCGCTCCAGGAATCAGCCCCAGCTTCACCTCGGGCAGCCCGAACTTGGCGTCCGCACCACCGACCCGCAGCGTGCATGCCATGGCGAGTTCGAGGCCGCCTCCGAGCGCGAGGCCGTCCACCGCGGCGATCGTGATGCGGTCGGACGACGCGAGCCGGTCGAGGGCTCCACGGAGTCGATCGCCGTACGCGGTGAAGGACTCCGCGTCCACGGACGACATGTGCTTGATGTCGGCGCCGGCCGCGAAGAAGCCCGGAATGTCGGATCGGACGACGATCACCTTCACCGAGCCGTCGGCGTCCGCCGCGTCGAGCGCCGCGTTCAGCCCGTCGATAATCGGCAGCCCGAGCGCGTTCGCCGGCCTGCGCTGCAACGTGATCGTCATAACGCCGGCCTCGACGTCGCTCCACGCGACTGCGGGCGTTGCGGTTTCCGACATGCACACCATCCTTCTCGCTTCTGTATTGACCCAACCATACTAATTATCAGACCGAAATGGAAGATCAGGGACGACGCGGGAACTTGTCGAACTCCGGGCGCCGCTTGGCCTTATATGCCTCGCGTCCTTCTTTCGCCTCCTCCGTCGAGTAGAAGAGCAAATTCGCATCGTGGGCAAGTTGCTGAATGCCCGCCATTCCGTCCTCGGCCGCATTGAAACTCGCCTTCATGAGCCGGAGCGCGAACGGCGAGAGCGCGAGCATTTCGTGACACCACTGCACCGTTTCCCGCTCGAGGTCGGCGAGGGGGACAACGGTATTGACCAAACCCATCTCGCGTGCCTGCTGCGCGTCGTACTGCCGGCACAGGAACCAGATCTCCTTGGCCTTCTTCACCCCGACCAGTTCGGCGAGCAAACCCGCGCCATAGCCGCCGTCGAACGACCCGACCTTCGGGCCGACCTGACCGAACCGGGCGTTGTCCGCAGCGATGGAGAGGTCGCAGACCAGGTGCAGGATGTGCCCGCCGCCGATCGCGTAGCCGGCGACCATGGCCACCACCGGTTTCGGCAGGCGGCGGATCTGGATCTGCAGATCGGTGACGTGGAACCGTCCGACGCTGCCCGCCTTGCCCGGCTCGGTGAGATAGCCGGTGTCGCCGCGCACCCGCTGGTCGCCACCCGAGCAGAACGCCTCGGGCCCCTCGCCCGTCAGCACGATGACGCCGACCGAGGAGTCCTCGCGGGCGTCGACCAACGCCTCGGAGATCTCCATCAGCGTCTGCGGACGGAACGCGTTGCGCACCTCCGGACGGCAGATCGTGATCTTCGCGATCCCGTCGCCACTGTGCTCGTATCGGATATCCTCGAACTCACCGACTGCCGTCCAGGACACGAAATCCGCTGTATCACCGTTGTTCGTCATGAACCGATCATAGGCTCACGCGCTAACGATCGTTACCGTCCGAGCCCGCGAATGCAGAAGGTGCGGCCCGGAAACCGAGCCGCACCTTCCGAATCGAAGTGGCCGTCAGGACATCGTCAGGCCACCGCTGACCGACAGGGTCTGGCCGGTGACGAATTCGGCCGCGTCGGACGCGAAGAATGCCACCGCGGCACCGATGTCTTTCGCCTTGCCGAGCCGCTTCATCGGCACGGCGCGGGTCATGCCGCCGATCACCTTGTCGGCCTCCTGGCCCGAGCTGTCGGCGAACTTGCGGAGCGCTGGCGTGTCGGTCGGGCCGGGGCACACCGTGTTCGCGGTGACACCCTTGGTCGCGACCTCACGGGCGAGGGTCTTGGTGAAGGCGATGATGCCGCCCTTGGCCCCCGAGTAGACGGCCTCGAGCGACGAGCCGACGCGGCCCGCGTCCGAACCGATGTTGATGACACGGCCCCAGCCGCGCTCGACCATGCCCGGGACGGTCGCCTGGATCACGCGCAGCTGACCCTTGAAGTTGATGTCGAGGATCCGGTCCCAGAACGCCTCGTCGGTCTTCAGGAACGGCATGAAGTCGTCCCAGCCTGCGTTGTTCACAACGATCTCGACGGGGCCGAACTGCTCGGCGACCTGCTTCACCGCGGCCTGCACGGACGCGGTGTCGGTGACGTCGACGGGGACGGCGATCGCCTGGCCGCCGGCGTCGCGGATGCCGGCCGCGGTTTCCTCGGCGACCGCCAGGTTGAGGTCGGCGACCGCGACGCGGAAGCCGGCAGCACCCAGTGCGTCGGAGATGCCCTTGCCGATGCCCTGCGCACCGCCTGTCACGAATGCAACTCGATTACTCATGTTCTTCTCCGTTTGTGTGTGTCGTGGTTCAAGATTCGGTGGACTTCAGCGCAGGCTCGATGCCCACTCGATGGGGCCGGCGACGATCGAATGACTGGTGAGCGTGCGGCCGAGCACGCTCTGCGCTTCCCGGGCCGCGTCGATGACGCGCGGAAGGTCGAGGCCCGTCTCGACGCCCATTTCGTGGAACATGCTCACCAGGTCCTCGGTGGCGATGTTTCCGGTCGAGCCCGCCGGAACGGGGCAGCCGCCCAGCTCGCCGAAGCTCGATTCGAAGCTCGCGCAACCTGCTTCGAGAGCCGCGTATGCATTGGCGAGGCCCTGGCCGCGGGTGTTGTGGAAGTGCGCGGTGACCTCCACGCCGGGCAGCCGGTCGAGCGCTGCCGCGAAGAACTCCGAGGCGTACGCAGGGTTGCACATGCCCGTGGTGTCGCCGAAGCCGATCTCGGTGGCACCGGCCTCCGCGAAACGTTCGGCGAGGTCGAGCACACGGGTCAGGTCGACCTTGCCCTCGAACGGGCAGCCGAACGACGTCGCGATCACGGCGGCGCAGTCGAGACCCTCGGCGACGATCCGCTTGGCCATGACGTCATTGTCCGCCATCGTCTCGTCGACGGTTCTATTGACGTTCTTCTTGTTGTGGGTCTCCGACGCGCTGACGAAGATCGCGACCTCGTGGAACTTGTCGCGCACCTTCAGTGCATTGTCGAGGCCCTTGCTGTTGGGGACCAGCACCATCAGCTTCGTCTCGTCGGGGACCTCGATGCGCGCGAGAACCTCGACGCCGTCAGCTAGTTGGGGGATCACATCCGGTCGCACGAAGCTGGCCACCTCGATCCGGGTGAATCCCGCCCGCCCGAGGGCGTTGATCAATCGCACCTTGTCGTCGGTCGGGATGCGTTCCGGTTCGTTCTGGAAACCGTCACGCGGTCCGACCTCCCGGATCTGGACCTTGTGGGGACGCGTCATGGCGTCGGCTCCTTTCCCCTCACTCCGTTGCGGATGCAAGGTCGTATTCCTCGAGATCGAATTCCAGTGTGGCGCGGTGCTCGGGCGCTGCGATCGCGATCATGCGGCGCGCACGCTCCCCGAGGGAACACCCGCGCAGGGCCGCGACACCGTGCTCGGTGACCACGAAGTCGACATCCGCACGGGCGGTGGTCACCGCGCCGTACTCGAGGGCCGTCTTGATCGTCGACTCCCCGCGCGAATCCGCGCGCATCGCGATGATGGAGCGGCCGCCGGTCATCGCCGCCGCACGGGAGAAGTCCACCTGACCCCCGACAGCGCCGGCATAGGTCGCGTTGCGCAGCTCCGCGCCGACCTGACCGGTCAGGTCGACCTCGATCGCGGAGTTGATCGACACGAAAGACCGCAGCTGTGAGAGAACCTGCGGCGCGTGGGTGTAACTCGCCGGGCGGAACGCCACCGGAAGTCCCGGCAGCCTGTCGTACAGCGTCGCCGTGCCGAGCGCGGCACCAGCAACGTGCAGTCCGGGGTCGATTTCCTTTCGCGCCCCGGTCAGTACACCTCGGTCGATCAGCCGCAGCGCCGCGTCGGAGATCATGCCGGAATGCAGCCCGAGGTCCCTGTGACCCTCGAGCGCGGTGAGGACGGCGGACGGCAGTGTCCCGACGCCGATCTGGATCGTGTCCCCGTCCGCGACGAGATCGGCGACGTTCCGCGCTATCGCCAGTTCCACGTCCGCGGGCTCGCGGTCCGGCGCCTCGAGCAACGGCCGGTCGGTTTCGACCACCGCGGCGAACCGCGACAGCGGAATTTTCGGTGCGCCGAGAGTGACGGGCATGCGCCGGTTGATCTCGGCGATGAGGACCGGTGTGTGATCGAGGGCATCGGCGATGTAGTCGACACCGACCCCGAGCGAGCAGTTTCCGGCCGAGTCCGGCGGTGACACCTGCACGAACCCGACGTCGCACGGCAGGCGCCGTTCGGCGAACAGCCGCGGCAGTGCCCCGTAATGGCAGGGCACGACCTCGAGACGGGCGAGGCGCCGCAGTTCGCCGAGACCACCGTAGGAGACGACGGACAACTCGTCGGGCAATTCGCTCGTCAGTCGCCGGTTCCAGGTGAGCCCCACGAAGGCCCGGACCGGGCCGATCGACGGCACCTGGTCGAGCAGGGCGTGGACGAGCGGGGTGGGTTCCGCGCTCGTCTGGCTCCACCAGATCCCGTCGCCGGGCCGGATGTGCTCCGTCAGGTCGATCATCAGTCGGTCCGCTGGATGAGGGTCGCCGTTCCCAGACCGCCGCCGCAGCACATGGTCACCAGGCCGATTTCGGCGTCCCGCCGCTCCAGTTCCGCGACGATCGTGGCGATGAGCCGCGCACCGGTCGCGCCGACCGGATGCCCGAGCGCGATCGCGCCGCCGTTGACGTTGACCCTGTCCATATCCGGCTTCAGTTCCCGCTCCCACGCAAGGACAACCGAGCTGAACGCCTCGTTCACCTCGAACAGGTCGATGTCGTTCATGCTCATCCCGTTGCGGTCGAGCAACTTCCGGGTCGCCGGGATCGGACCGGTAAGCATGATGATCGGGTCGACCCCGACGGTGGTCTGATCGAGGATGCGGGCGCGGGCCCGCAGTCCGTGGGCGTCGACCGCCTCGCGGGACGCGAGCAGGACGCCGGCGGCCCCGTCGGAGATCGGCGACGAACTGCCCGCCGTGATCCGCCCGTTCTCCCGAAACGCCGTCTTCAGGCCCGCGAGGCTGTCGAGACTCGTTCCGGGACGGAGGGTCTGGTCGGTGGTCCGGGTCTCGCCTGCGAGGTCGAGCGGGATCATCTCGGCGTCGAAGCGACCCGCCTCGACGGCCTCGGTCGCGAGACGATGGGAGCGGACGGCGAACTCGTCCATCTCCTGCCGGGAGATCTCCCAGCGGTCCGCGATGAGTTCGGCGCTCTCACCCTGGTGCACGAAGTCGTAGCGGTCACGCAGCGCTTCGGGCCACGGGTCGCCGTACAGTTCGGAAATCTTCGCGGGTGAGGTGATCGGCACGTGTCCCATGTGCTCGACGCCGCCGGCGAGGACGACGTCGTGGGTGCCGGAACCGACCAGCGCCGCGCCCATCTCGACCGCGGTCTGTGCGGACCCGCAGCGGCGGTCCAACACCACGGCCGGGACCTCCGGCGGGTAGCCCACCTGCAGCCAGGCGTTGCGGCCGATGTTGCGGGACTGCTCGCCGAACGGTGCGGTGCAGCCGATCACGAGGTCCTCGACGACGGCAGGGTCGAGACCGCTGCGGCGGATCAGGTCCGTGTAGACCGCGCCGAGCATGTCGTTGGGGTGGGTGTCACGGAACCAGCCGCGCTCGGGGTGCGACTTGCCCATGGGAGTGCGTGCCGCTTCCGCGATGACGACCTCGCGGGCGGAACGCTGGAAGGGGCTGCGCTGCTCGGTCATCAGATCACCGTTCCGCCGTCGACGGGCAGTACCTGGCCCGTGATGTACGACGCGCCGTCGGACGCGAAGAACACGAAGCTGGACGAGATCTCGTCCGGTTCCGCCCAGCGGCCCAGCGGGATCCGCGCGAGCGTCTTGGCGGAGAGCTTCTCGTTGCTGCGGATGTTCTCCGTCATCTTGGTGGCGGCGAGTGGCGCGATCGCGTTGACCGTCACCTGCTTCTTGGCGAGTTCACGCGCCAAGGACTTCGTGAGCCCGATGATGCCCGCCTTCGCGGCACCGTAGTTCGCCTGCCCGATGGTGCCCACCAGGCCGGCGGCGGAAGTCACGTTGATGATGCGGCCGCTGCCGTCGGACGGCAGGTACGGGAGGACGGCCTTACTGCAGACGAAGCTGCCGACGAGATGAATGTCGACGATGCGGCGGAAGTCCTCTTCTTCGAGGTTCGGGAACATCGCCGGTGCGATGGCACCCGCGTTGTTGACCAGGATGTTGAGGGTGCCGCCGTTCAGCGCGGCGGCCTGTTCCGCCGCGGCGGCCGCCTGATCGCCGTTGCGGACGTCGAGGGCCGCGGACTTCGCCGAACCGCCGGCTGCGGTGATCTCCGCGGCCACGGCCGCCGCGGCATCGCCGTCGACGTCGGTGACGAGCACGGCCGCACCTGCTTGCGCGTAGGCATGCGCCACCGAGGCGCCGATTCCACTGCCCGCGCCGGTGACGAGTGCGGATTTTCCGGTGAGTTCGAACATCAGTAGCTCCTGGGGAGGCCGAGGACGTGCTCGCCGAGGTAGTTGAGAACCATCTCCTGGCTGAGCGGGGCGATCTTGGTCAGGCGGGCTTCGCGGAAGTACCGGGCAACGTGGTATTCCTCCGAATAGCCCATGCCGCCGTGGGTCTGGAGGGCGCGGTCGGCGGCCTGGAACCCGGCGTCGGCGCAGAGGTACTTGGCCATGTTGGCTTCGCGGGCGCACGGCTTTCCGTTGTCGTAGAGCCACGTCGCCTTGCGCAGGACGAGTTCCGCGGCGTCGAGTCGGGCGAGCGAATCGGCGAGCGGGAACTGCAGACCCTGGTTCATGCCGATGGGGCGCCCGAACACCTCACGCTCGTTGGCGTACTGGACGCCGCGACGGAGAGCGGCCCGGCCGATACCGAGTGCCTCGGAGGCCACGAGCATGCGCTCCGGGTTGAGGCCGTCGAGGATGTACTTGAAACCCTTGCCCTCCTCGCCCACCCGGTCCTCGACGGGAATCTCGAGGTTGTCGATGAACAATTCGTTCGACGTGACCGCATTGCGACCCATTTTCTTGATGGGGCGGATGTCGACCTTCGAGCGGTCGAGATCGGTGAGGAACAGCGTCAGGCCATCTGTCTTCTTCTTCGCATCCTCGAATTTCGTTGTGCGGGTGAGGAGAAGGATCTTCTCGGACTCCATCGCCTTGGAGATCCAGACCTTGCGGCCGTTGACGATGTACTTGTCGCCCTCACGTCGCGCGAAGGTGGTGATCCTGGTGGTGTCCAAACCGGCGCCGGGCTCGGTGACACCGAAGCAGACGTGCAGGTCGCCGTCGACGATCCGCGGAAGAGTGCGCTGCTTGAGTTCCTCGGAGCCATGCACGATCACCGGGTGCATCCCGAAGATGGACAGGTGCATCGAACTCGCGCCGTTCATGCCGGCGCCGGAAGCGGCGACTTCCTCCAGCAGGATCGAGGCCTCGGTGATTCCCATACCGTGCCCGCCGTACTCCTCGGGCGTGGTGATGCCGAGCCAGCCGCCCTTGGCGAACGCGTCGTAGAACTCGGTGGGGAACTCGTGCTCGCTATCCTTTTCCACCCAGTACTGCTCGTCGAACTTGCCGGCCAGCTCTCGCACCGCATCTCGGATCGTCGCCTGATCCTCGGTCAGATCAAAGTCCACAGCACGTCCCGTCGTCGTTGGTTCCGTTTGGACTTAAGTTACTAAAGGACAGACCAAAAAGTCAACGGGTGGATCACCCAGCGGCGGGCAACAGGGGCAGATCCCGCGCGAGGCGCTCGTTCCACACGCCCGGGCCCCCGAACAACTTCTCGTCGAGCTTGGCGCGCTTGTAGTAGAGGTGCAGATCGTGTTCCCACGTGTAGCCGATCGCGCCGTGCATCACGAGGGCACTGTCGGCCGCCCGCACCGCATTCGGCGGCACCTGCGCCTTGGCGACGGCGGCGTGTATCGCTCGATCCGGCAGACCCAGGTCGACGGACGCCGCGGCGAAGTAGGCAATGGACCGGCCCGCCTCGACGGAGACGAGAATGCCTGCCGCAGCATGCTTCACGGCCTGGAACGACCCGATCGGCACACCGAATTGCTGGCGTTGCTTGCTGTAGTCCACGGCAAGATGCAGCATGCGGTCCATCGCCCCGAGTGAATCCGCAGCCACCAGCACGGCCGCACGCAGTCCGGCGTCCTCGAGGGCCGTGGTCGCCTCGGAGTCGAGACGCTGTCCGGTGACGCCGTCGAACCGGACATCCGCGGCCGCGCGGGACGGGTCGAGGAACCGCCGCGCTTCGACCGTGACGCCGGGATCGTCGACGCGCACGAGGTAGAGGGCGGCCGTTCCGTCGGCGCTCACAGCCGGGACGACCAGTAGTGTCGCTCGTTCGGCGCCGAGCACCGTTGCGACACTGCCGGTCAACGCGCCGCTCTCGTCGGCGCGCACCGAATCGGCGACGCCGAACGGACGGGTCGCGTCGACGGCAACGGCCGCAAATCCACCCCCTGCCAGCACGTCGGCGGCGACGTCGGCGGGCAGCAGGGGCGCGGCGAGGACGGACGCGGTCCAGGCACTGGACGGCGCGGCGTACCGGGCCAGCGCCTCGGCGGTCAACGCCAATTCGAGTAGACCACCGCCCTGACCACCGATGCCCTCGGCAAGGCCTGCGGAGAACCAGCCCTCCTCGACGAATTTCTGCTCGAACTCGGCAAGATCACCCGATTCACCCCACTTGCGGACATTTGCCGGAGCGGCGAACCGCCCGAGCCAGCCGCCGAGGGCTTCGGTGAACATTTCCTGCTCTTCTGACAGTTCCCAGCGCATACAACTGGCCCTCTCGATGAGACGAAGAATAGGCTGCAAGACGAACGCAGCGAGAACCCAATGGTATATTAGGTCTGACCGTTAGACCAGAGAGGGCGGGGAGCCATGCCATCAGCCGTGCCGAACACCACCCGGAACGGACGTTCCTCCATCCAGTTGACACCGATGGCGGTACCGAAGGCGTCGGACGTCCTCGCGAACGAGCTGCGCGAGCGCATTCTCAGCGGGGACTACGTCGAAGGCACACCGCTGCCGCCGGAGCGCGAACTCGTCGTTCAGACGAAGATGAGCCGCACAACCGTCCGCGAGGCCCTCCGCATCCTCGAGGTGCAGGGACTCGTGCGCATCAAGGCGGGCCGGGCCGGGGGCGCCTTCGTTCAGCGGCCGGGCGAACAGTCCATGGCGGACACGGTGGCCCTGCTCATCCGCGGTCGTCAGATCCGTCTCGCCGCGCTGCTCGAGACCCGCGAGGCGATCGAGCCCTTCTGCGCCCAACTCGCCGCCCGTCACCGCACCGACGAGGATCTCGCGCGACTCGACGCCGCCAACGACGACATCGCGGGCGCGGGCGACAGCCTCGACGCGTTCCTTCAGGCGAACATCGACTGGCACGTCGCCGTTGCGAGCGCCAGTCACAACGAACTGTTGTCGGGTCTCATGATCTCGCTCTCGCGCGCCATCTACGCCGCAACCGAGAACGAAGGCTTCATCGACGACAAGGTCCGCGAAATTACCGTCCGGGCGCACCGCTCGGTCACCAAGGCCATCCGCGACAAAGACGCCGATGCCGCCGTGCGGCGCATGAGCCGGCACGTCCACTCCTACGCCGAGTCGATCAAAGACTTCGAGGAGCGCACCGCCATTCCACTCGACGAGTGAATGTCGCTGCAGTAGTCACGACGAGGGCCCCACACCGCACGGTGTGGGGCCCTCGTCGCACTCACGTCGCCGAGTTGGTGACAACGGCGCGGATCTCGTCCACGGCCTCCGGATTCTCGGCTCCCGACAGGTCACCCGGGTCGGTGCCCAGGGCGGCAGCCCGCACAGCGCGCCGCAGGATCTTCGCCGACCGGGTCTTCGGCAACCGCGACACCCGGTGTACCACGCTGGGCGCGAACGGTTTTCCGAGTTCTGCGGCCACACTGGCGATCAACTCGGCCGAGATGTCCGCCGTGTCACCGGCCGCGTCCGCGCGGGGAACCCAGAACGCCCAGACCGCCTCGCCTTTCTTCGGGTCCGGGACACCGACCGCGGCCGCCTCGGACACCGCCGGATGTGCGGTCAGCACCGCCTCGACCTCCGCCGGGGCGAGACGCTTCCCGGCCACGTTCATCACGTCGTCCGAGCGGCCCCGGATGTACCACTGGCCGTCGTCGTCGACGAGCGCGTAGTCGCCGTGCCGCCACATTCCGGGGAACGTCGACCAGTACGCCTCCAGATAGCGTTCCTCATCCTTCCACACCCCGCGCGTCATTGACGGCCACGGCTGCCTGCAGACGAGTTCGCCCTGTTCGCCACGCAACGAGCGTCCCGCGTCGTCGACGACGTCCACGTCCATGCCCAGCGACGGCCCGCCCAGCGAGCAGCTGTGGATCGGCTCCACCGGGTACGGCGCGAGGAACGACCCACCGACCTCCGTGCCGCCGGAGAAGTTGATGACCGGCACGCGCCCGCCGAACACGTCCCGCGCGAGCCAGTCGTACGAATCCGGATCCCAGGGCTCACCAGTCGACCCGATCGTGTGCACCGAGGACAGGTCGTACCGTGCCGCGACATCCGTCTCCCGTCCGCGCAGGGTGCGGATCAGCGTCGGAGAGACTCCGAGCATCGTCACCCGGTGCCGCTGCGCGAGCTGCCACAGACGGTCGGTGTCCGGCACGTCCGGGGAGCCTTCGTACAGTACGAGAGTTCCACCGTTGGCGTGGGTGCCGACGATCGACAGCGGGCCCATGATCCAGCCCATGTCGGTGATCCAGCAGAACGCGCCGCCCGGCCTCAGGTCGAACGAGTACGCGACCTCGCTGGCCGTCTTGACGAGAAATCCTGCGTGGGTGTGGACGGCGCCCTTCGGCTTTCCGGTCGTGCCGGACGTGTAGGCCAGCGCGAACGGCTCGCCGGCATCCATCGCCTCGACCGGACCCGGGTCGCCGCCGTTCCCGAGGAGCTTCGCCCAGGAGATGTCGCGGCCGGTGGAATCCACTTCGGCGCCGACGTTCTCGACCAGGACGACCGACTGCACCGTCGGACAGGCAGCCAGGGCTTCGTCGAGTGCCGGCTTCATCGCGACGGACTTGCGCCGCCGCACCGTCCCGTCCGCGACGATCACCACCTTCGCGTCCGCGTCCTGGATGCGGGACGCGATCGCACTCGGAGCGAATCCGGAGAAGAGCGGCACGAGGACAGCACCGAGCCGCGCGACCGCGTACACCGACACGACCGCCTCGGGGATCATCGGCAGGAACAGGGCGACGGCATCACCCTTGCCGACGCCGAGCTCACGCAGCCCTGCCGCTGCCCGTTCGACGTCCGCCGCGAGCTCGCGATACGACAGGCTGCGGACGGCGCCGTCCTCGGCTTCGTGCGCGACAGCCACCCGATCGGCGGCCGCCGGGTCGGCGAGCCAACGCTCCAGACACGCGTCGACGACGTTCGCCCTGCCCCCGACGAACCAGTCCGGGTGCTCGATTCCCCGGGAGGTGTCGAGAACCTCGTGGTACGGCGATTGAAACGGCAGGCCCAGGTCGCGGACCACCGCATCCCAGTACCACCGCACGTCGG
Source organism: Rhodococcus sp. LB1 (assembly GCF_001583455.1). Lineage (NCBI taxonomy): Bacteria > Bacillati > Actinomycetota > Actinomycetes > Mycobacteriales > Nocardiaceae > Rhodococcus > Rhodococcus sp. LB1. The sequence continues at coordinate 46,432 of NZ_LTCZ01000399.1, forward strand.
CGACGGAACGCGCACGGAGCTCACCCAGACCCGAGAGGCCGTGGGCGCGGGCGAGCCGGGTGACGTTGGCGTTCTCGACGTAGTCGTCGGTGGGGTGCCAGGTGTAGTCGGACACGGTCAGCTCCTCGGCATGTCGAGCATGCGCTCGGCGACGATGTTGCGCTGGATGAAGGTGGAACCGCCGGCGATGGCGGTGCCGCGGGCCTGGTAGGCGAGACGTTGCCACCGCGCGGTCCGCTGCCCCACCTCGTCGAGTACGAATTGCCCGCCGACCGGTTCGAGGGACAACCGGAAGTCGGCCAATTCCTCCACGAGGGGGCAGAAGAACAGCTTGCCGATCGAGGTGACCGGCCCCGGCGGCCCGTCGTTGGCCGCGAGTGTGATGACGCGCTGGCCGATGAGGTAGTGCACGAGGGCCCGGCCGTACAGATCGGCGACCTTCTGCCGGATCACCGGATCCTCGCCCAGCGGGCGGCCCGCGTCGTCGGTCATCCCCGCGATGTCGCCCACGATGTCGTCGACGGCACGTTTCGTGTTGACGCGGCCCGTCGCGATCGCCACCCGCTCGTACGCGAGCGTGCCCATCGCTACCTTCCAGCCGCCGTCCACCTCCCCGACGACAAGGTCGTCGGGAATGAACACGTCGTCGAGGAAGACCTCGTTGAATTCCGCCTCGCCGAGCATGTGCGCGAGCGGCCGCACCGTGATGCCCTCACTGTCCATGGGCACCAGGAAGTACGTGATGCCCTTGTGCCGCGCGCCGCCGCCGGTGCGCGCCAGCAGGATGGCGTGCGCCGCGATGTGCGCGCGGCTTGTCCAGATCTTCTGCCCGTTGACCTTCCAGCCCCCGTCCACCTTCGTGGCCTTGGTTCGGAGCGAGGCGAGGTCCGATCCGGCGTCCGGCTCGGAGAACAGCTGGCACCAGATCTCCTCACCGGTCAGGATTGGCCTGAGAAACCGCTCCTTCTGGGCAGGTGTCCCGAAGTCGATGATGGTCGGGCCTGCGAAATCTTCGCCGATGGTGTTGAGACGCTCCGGCGCTCCCACCCGGTCCATTTCTTCGGTGAAGATGGCCTTGCGGATCGGGTCGGCAGCTTGACCGCCGTACTCCTGCGGCCACGACATCCCACCGTAGCCGGCGTCGAAGAGCAGTCGCTGCCATTGCTGCCAGAACGGCACCTTGTCGACCAGATCGACCGGTTCCGGCCACGGCAGCGTCGGGACCGCCTTCTCGGCCCACTCCCGGACTTCTGCACGGAATGTGGCCTCGTCTGGGGAATCAGCGAGCTTCATTGCACCCTCCTCACGAATTTAGGCTCAATGATACTATAGGTCAGTCCAAAAAGGAGGCCTGGATGTCCGACCCACTCCCTGCCGGCGTCGTCGACCGCGTCGAATACGACGTCGAGCCCGGCAAGATCCGCGAGTTCACGCGCGCCACGTTCACCACCGATCCCGTCCACACGGACCCGGCCGCCGCGCGCGACGCCGGATTCGGCGACGTGCCTGCCACTCTCACGCACACGGTTGTCGCCGGACACCAGCGCGACCAGCGCGCGTTCGTCGACGCACTGGGCCTGGCGCTCGAACGCGTGGTCGTCGGCTCGGTCACGTGGACGTACCTGCGACCACTCACCGCGGGCGACCACGTCGTCGGCACCCGCCGCGTCGTCGACGACGTGCAGCGAGAAGGCAAGCGCGGCGGGACGATGCGCATCGTCACCCTCGAGACCGAGTACGTCGACGCCGACGGTGCACCCGTGGTGCGGCTCGAGGAAGTCCTGATCGAACGAGGAGAACAGCGATGAGAACACCGGCGAAGGTCCGCGTCGGCGACGCGCCCGACACCCGGGTGGTCGGCCCGGTGAGCCAGACCGACATCGTCCGATTCGCCGGCGCCGGAGGCGATTTCAATCCGCTGCACCACGATCACGAGTTCGTCGCCACGTCGGGATTTCCCGGCGTCATCGCGATGGGCCAGATGCAGGCCGGGATACTGGCGGGCTGGGTCTCCGACACGTTCGGAGTCGAGCATGTGCGTGCCTTCGGCGTGCGGTTCGTCGCCCCGGTCTTCCTCGGTGACACCCTGACCGTGGGCGGGACGGTCGTGGCGATCACCGAGGCGGACGGGGAGTCACGAGCGAACGTCGACCTCGTCGTGTCCGGGGCCGAGGGGCCGGTCGTCACCGGATCCGCGACCGTCGTGGTGGCCACGACCTGACCACCCCGCTCATACNNATCGGCTTCGCCCCCTTTCCCGTTCGATCAGACGACGGCCCGTGCCTCGCGGTCTGCCGCGATCTTCGCGGCGATCTGCGCGCGCAGCAGGTGCTTCTGGATCTTGCCGGTCGCCGTCGTCGGCAACGCCTCGACGATCTCCAGCCGTTCCGGAACCTTCTGGATGGCGACGCCCTGCTCGAGCAGGTACGTCTTGATCTTCTCCAGGGTGATGTCGCCGTACCCGGGCGCGGGAACGAGGTAGAGGCACACCGCCTCGCCGAGCCGCTCGTCGGGCATCGCGACCGCCGCGACACCGCGCACGGCGGGATGCGCCGCCAGGAGGTCTTCGACCTGACGGACGCTGATGTTCATGCCACCGCGGATCACGATGTCCTTCGTCCGGCCGGTGACGCGCACGTAGCCGTCCTCGTCCATCCGGCCGAGATCGCCGGAGCGGGAGTGGCCGTCCGGTGTGAACAGCTTGGCCGTCTCCTCGTCGTTGTGGAGATAGGCGAGCATGTGCATGGCGCCCTTGTAGGCGATGTCGCCCTCCTCGCCGCGCGGAACCTCGTCGCCGAGTTCGTCGACGATCTTCACCGACTGCATCGGCAGCGGACGACCGTCCGAGGTGATCGACCGCTGCGCGTCGTCGCGAACCGTGCACATGGTGGTGGTGACGTTCTCGGAGCGGCCGTACAGGCTGAGAACCTGCAGGCCAGGGAACTGTTCGGCCGCTTTAGTGACGAAGCTGCCGGGAATCGGGGAGCCGGCCGCGACCCACAGCCGCATGCTGCCGATGTCGTGCACCGCGGGGTCGTAGGTGTCCATGACCATCTGCAGAAACGTCGTGGCACTCACCGCTACGGTGCACCCTCGTTCCTTGATCTGCTCCATTCCCCGGACCGGCTCCCACACCTCGATGAGATGCGACGCCGCGCCGTGAATGAGCGGAAGGATGATGCTGGTGACCAGTCCGGTGGTGTGGGTGATCGGCGAGGGCCCGAACTGGATGTCATCGGGTGTGTAGGCGAATCCCTTGGCCAGCAAACGGGATCCACAAGCCATCGTGTTGAACGTGTGGATGCAGCCCTTGGGCCGGGACGTGGTGCCGCTGCTGTAGACGATGACGAACGGCTCGTCCGGACCGACACCGGGACCGAGTTCCGCGAGCGCCTCCTCAGGGTTCACGTTCGCCGACAACGCCTCGAACGGAACCGACCGGTTTGACAGCTCGCCTTCTCCCCTGACGACGACGACCTCTTCCACGGTGTCAACCGCACTCAGGATCTCGGTGTACATGCCGGCGTAGTCGAACTTCTTGAAACTCTGCGGCGTAATCGCCAGACGGACGCTGGCATTTCGCAGGATGTATTCGACGTCGTCCCGGCGGTAGATCGGCATGATCGGCACCAGAACGGCACCCAGTCGAGACAACGCGACGGCGATGATCGAGAACTCGATCCAGTTCGGGACCTGCACCGACACACGGTCGCCGGCAGCGATTCCACGACGCTGAAGGCCTACCGCCAGGCGCAGAGCCTTGTCACGCAACTGCCGGAAGGTGATGCCGCCGCTGGTGTCGTCGGTCAGGAAGACGCGGTCGCCCCGCTCAGCGACCTGAACCTCGAGCAGATCGAAGAACGTGTCACGGTGCCACTGCCCGGTGGCATAGAAATCTCGGATCTGTTCGTCCGAATAGCGATCGGTGACCGATGCGAACGCCATGGGAAGCCTTCCTCTGAGCGCAGATGTGGAGAGGGAATAAGTACCCGTTTTGGCCCTACAATATTATGGTTAGACCGATACTGCAATGAGCTTCACGCTCGGTCAACGCAGACTCCATACGGGGGAGCGTTTTTCGCGAAACGCAGTGACACCCTCGACGATGTCGTCGGTGGTGAACGCGAGAGCGAGCTGGGATTGCAGCGCCGAGAGGGCGTCGGGCAGCGACATGTCACGGGTGTTGTTGATCGCCTCCTTGCCGAGACGCATGAGAAGCGGCGATTTACTCGCGAGCCGGCGCGCCCATTCCCGAACCACGGCGTCGAACTCGCCATCCGGAATCACCCGATTCACGAGCCCCAACTCGAGTGCGTCTGCGGCGGTGATCGACTCGCCGCACATCATCAACTCGTTCGCCTTCAGCCGCCCGACGTTCCGGTAGATGAGAGCGGAGATCATGAAGGGAAAGACGCCGACATTGATCTCCGGGCACCCGAACCGCACCGACTCCTTGGCGAGGACGAAGTCACAGGCCAGAGCGAGTCCGAACGCCCCCGCGAGCACGTCGCCTCCGGCCGCGCAGATAACCGGCTTCCCGAGGCCGCCGATGAGTTGGTAGAGCTTCGGGAAGCGGTCCAGTCCGGCGTATTTGACAATCGTGGGTGTGTCGCTCGCGAATGCCTTGAGATCACCGCCCGCCGAGAAGATCTTTTCGTGCGACGAGGCCAGGACGACAACCCTCACGTCGTCGTCCCCGCGGGCGCGTTCGAGCGCGGCGAGAAGTTCGTCGAGCAGGTCGTCGGACAGCGCGTTGCGGGTTTCGGGCCGGTTGAGAGTGAGGACGGCGACATGCTCGTCGACGTCGTATCGGACAGGGTGCGCCATAGTGCCGATCCTTCCAGTTTGGTCGTACCATTCGACCCTAGTGTGGACCTGGCGTCGGGAACAAGAACTCATTCGAAGATTTTGCTCGGGATGCGTGACTCGATTGGACTGACCATATACATTGGTGCTGAGGCTGCCGACGGTAACGAACGTCCAGGTGACACCTTCTCTATACTGTGCGTTGTGTCACAGGTGCGGCAGCCGCGGCCCAAGGAGTGGTGAGTGGTCATTTCGACGAGTTCGTTCGGGCTTGCCGAGCAGGCAATGGCAGAGTTGCTGGAGCTGCTCGGGAGCGAGCCGAACCTTATCCGCTTGACGGACGGCGAGCCGGATCTGACCGTGATCCGCGCGTTCGCGGCCCGGAAACTGCGGGAAGGACTCGACTCACCCGAGCAGGCCCTTCGGCTCGCGGAACTCGTGACGCGGCTGGACACCGCGAGCCGCGGCGACATCGCTCGAAGACTCCGCGTGCACACCGAGCAGTTCGAGGCGTTGCAGCAGGTAGTCCGCGCAATCGATGCCGGAGCCGACCAGATCGCCCGCATCGTGACGCAGGAACTGTGCACGAGCCTGGGGTACGGCAAGGCGATGTTCTCCGTGGTTCGCGGTTCCACCTGGACTCCGATCGCGCTAGCTGTCAATCCCGAGCTGACCGGTGATTTCCACGAACTCGTCACGGCGATCGACGGCCGGCAGATCTCGCTGCGCGAGGCGCCCCGCGAGGCGGAACTGGTCCGGCGCCGCCGGCCGTATGCCGTGGACGGCGTGGACACCTACCGGCACACGTACCGCCCTCTCATCGATCTGTCGCGTCCTGCGGGATACCTTGCGGTCCCCATCGTCGTCGACTCGCGGGCGGTGGCGATGATTCACGTGGATCGCCAGAGCGACAGCCTGACCGACACCGACGTCCACATCGTCGGAGCGCTCGCCGGTGTGTGCGCCTCGGTGAGGGAGCGCGCCGACCTGCGGCAACAGATCTCTGCGCGCAATGAGCACGTCGACGCCGAGGTCCAGCGGCTCACCCGGGCGTTGCGACACCTCGAGCAGGCTCCCGTCACGATGCCGGACCTGGCCACCTCCGAATTGCCACGCGCCGGCGCGGCGAGCGTGGACGACACCGCGCAGGCCGCGATCGTTCCCCGCGCACACACGCTGACCGCTCGTGAGAGGGAAGTACTCACGCTGATGGCGACGGGAGCGACCAACGCGGCCATTTCCCGTCGGCTGCGCATTTCCGACGGCACCGTCAAATCCCACGTCCAGCGGATCTTCAAGAAGCTCGGCGTCTCGACGCGGGCCGAGGTGGCGGCGCTGTGTGCCCATGCCAAGACGGTGAACGGTGGCTGACGAGCTCGACCGGGCCATCTCGGACACCCTCGCCGAAATGCGCACGGCCACTTCGGAGCATGCCGGCGAACTCGGGAGGCGTCTGGTCGATCTCCTCGACCGCAGGAACGCACTCGCTGCGTCGCACACCGCCGACATCGGTGCACTCGCGAAGGGTATCGATCGCGCCGTCCACGCACTCGACGACGCCGCCTCGAGTGCGGAACTCGTGCGGCGAGCATGTGAGCGCGTCGCCGAACTCTGCTCCGCGGACAATGTTGTGCTCTCACGAGTCGACGGCGACCGGATCATCCCCGTCGCTTCGTTCAGCGCCGACCCCGACACGACACCCGCTCTGCCCGCCGAGTTCAGCCTCCCGGCATGTTCGCCCGAAGCGCGCGCCCTCGAGACGAACACGGTCACGGTCGGTTCCCAGGTTCCCGCCGAACTGCGAGACGCGCTGGGCGCGAACGGTTTCACCATCGTGCCCGTCGTCGTCGACGGGACTGCTGCTGCGCTCGTCCATGTCGGGACACCGTTGGACGGATCACGACGTCACGCCCTGGGCGTATTCGCCGAGGTGCTCGGCGGATGCTTCGAGCGAGTCGGACTCGAATCCCGTCGCGACCGCCAGGACGCCCTCCTCCGGGAAAGCGCCCAGCGGTGGAGCAGCGACACCGAGTTCGACGCAGTGACCGTACGAGGATCTACCGACCTCGATGCCGAGCACGACGCCGAGCGCCGCCTGCTCGACCCGCTGACCGGACGCGAGGCGGACGTGGTCCGGCTGATTCTCACCGGGGCGTCGAACTCCACGATCGCCGCCGAACTGTTCATCACTGTCGACACGGTCAAGTCCCATGTGAAACGCGTCCTCCGAAAACTCGGCGCCACCAACCGCGCCGAGCTGATCGCGAAGTATCAGTCCACCACCCGGTGACTCCGACGTCAGGCGTCCGAGGACGGGACGGTCACCGTGACGGTATCCACGTCCGGCGTCAGCACGAGCTGGCACGCGAGGCGAGAACAAGGCTGGACGCCGTCGAGGAACTCGAGCAGGTCTTGTTCCTCCAAGGTCGGTTCGTCGAACGACCCGCAGGAGTTTTCATCGAGGTACACGTGGCAGGTGGCGCACGAGCAGCTACCGCCGCATTCGGCGACGATGCCGGGAAGGTTGTTACGCACCGACCCGTCCATCACGCTCTGGCCTGCTGGAACGTCGACGGACGAGGTCGAGCCGTCGGGCAGCTGGTATACGACGGTGGGCATGGCAATCTCCTTCGGGATGATCTGTGAACGTCTGCGCGGTCTCTCTCGCCGAGTGGGTTGCCGTCCCGGGATTCGGCCGCGTTCTCTACCAAAATTGTGTCGCGGGTCACTGATCCGCCACATCACCACTTCGACGTATTACCCCCCTCCAGTGGGGTGAAGTTCCGCCGCACGAGGCCGCCACCAACTGCGTGACCCAGCACACATACCCCATTAGGTGGACAACTTTCGATCAATGGTGTGATGCCCCTCACTCTCGTGACTGACAGGCTGATGTCACTCCAGTCGGCGAGGGCGCCGCAACACACGGCGCCGGAACTCGCTACACCACGAAGGGGAATTGATGAGCACCACAGAACAGGTCACGGAACTGATCCCGGACGCCGTCGCCCGTCAGATCGTATTGCCCGAGGGACACCGGGACAACGACGCGCTATTCGAGGCCTACCGCTGGCTACGCGAGAACAATCCTCTCGGCCGCGCCGAGGTGGAGGGTTACGACCCCATCTGGTTGGTGAGCAAGCACGCCGACATCATGGAGATCGAACGCCAGCCCGACATCTTCACCAGCGCGGGAGGCGAGGACAAGGGGTCCGTCAATCCGATCCTGGCGAATCAGGCTGGCGACGCATTCACCAAGAGCATCAACAACGGCAGTCTCCGCATCCTGGAGACCCTCACCTACCTCGACCCGCCGGAGCACACCGCGATCAAGGACATCGCGCTGGACTGGTTCCGGCCGACCAACCTCGCGAAGTGGGAAACGGTCATCCGCGACCTGGCGAAGGCCGCCGTCGGCAGGCTCCTGGAGACGGATGGGCGGGTCGACTTCGTCAAGGACTTCGCACTCCACTACCCACTGCACGTCATCATGAGCTTGTTCGGGGTGCCCGAGGAAGACGAGCCCCGCATGATGGCCCTCACGCAGGAGTTCTTCGGTACCGCCGATCCCGACGCCGCCCGTGAGGATGTCGAACCGCTCACCCCGGACGCCGCCGCGAAGCAGTGGGTTGCCACGATCCAGGACTTCTACGCGTACTTCGAGAGGCTGCTGCAGGACCGGCGCGCCAACCCCCGCGACGACCTCGCGACGATCATCTCGGTGGCCCGCGACGAGAGCGGCGAGTACTACCCCAACGAGGTTGCCTACGGCTACTTCATCGCGATCGCCACTGCGGGGCATGACACCACGTCGAGCACGCTCGCAGGCGGCATGCTCGAACTCGGCCGCAACCCCGACCTGCTGAGGAAGGCGAAAGCGGACCTGGCGCTCGCGCCGCAGATCGTCAACGAGTCGCTGCGCTGGGCGTCGCCGGTCAAGCACTTCATGCGTCAGGCAACCCAGGACTACACGCTCCGCGGTCGCGACATCAAGAAGGGCGACCGCTTCATGCTGCTGTACCAGTCGGGCAACCGCGACGCGGATGTCATCCCGGATCCCGACCGTTTCGATTACACCCGCCGGCCCAACAAGCACATCGCCTTCGGCTACGGCCCGCACATGTGCATTGGCCAGCACCTGGCGAAGCTGGAACTCCGAATCATGTTCGAGGAGTTGCTCCCCCACATCGAATCACTCGAGTTGGTGGACGACACCAAGATGATCCAGACCAACTTCGTCGGCGGCCTGAAAAACATGCCCGTCAAGATCGAGTTCACCAGGTAGCCCGATGTCGCATCCAACACCCACCGTGGTGATCGTCGGGGCCGGGCATGCCGGCGGCACCCTCGCCGGCATGCTGCGGCAACAGAAGTTCGACGGCCGCATCGTCCTGTGCGGCGACGAAATTCACCCGCCCTATCACCGCCCACCACTGTCGAAAAAGTACGCCGGTGACGAGTTCGTCCAGTGGCTGAAACCGGAAGCGTTCTACGCCGACAACCACATCGAGACGCTGCTGGGAGATCCGGTGGTCGGGATCGATCGCGATGCCCGAACCGCGACGACCGCATCTGGCACAGTCCTCGAGTACACGACACTCGTCCTCGCGACAGGCGCCGCGCCGCGAACCTTGACACTGCCGGGGAGTGATCTCGAAGGAGTGCTCAGTCTGCGCACGCTCGCCGACGCCACCCTGCTCCGCGACGCCGTGCACACCGGATCGGCACTCGCCATCATCGGCGGTGGGTACGTGGGTCTCGAGGTCGCAGCGTCGGCCCGCGCTCGTGGATGCGAGGTCACGGTGATCGAACGGGAGGACCGGGTGCTGGCGCGGGTGGCCAGTCCGGAACTGTCGACGGTCCTCACCGAGTTCCACCGGGACCGCGGGACCCACATCCGCACGGGCGCGGAGGTTCGGGAGATCACCGGGACGGCGGGTCGAGTCGACGGTGTCGTGCTCGGCGACGGACCCGAAATCCCTTGCGACCTGGTACTGGTGGGTGTCGGCGCAATTCCGAACGACGCTCTGGCCCGGGAATCGGGCCTCGAATGCCTGGCGGGTATCGTCGTCGACGGTTCGGCACGCACCAGCGATCCGAACGTCCTCGCGATCGGTGACGTCACCTACCGCCTGCACGACACGCTCGGCAAGATGGTGCGGCTCGAAAGTATCCCCAGCGCAGTCGAACAGGCGAAGCAGGCGGCGGCAGTCATCATGAATGCGCCCCTGCCGCCGCACGAGGTGCCGTGGTTCTGGTCCGACCAGTTCGACCTGAAGATGAAGATGGCGGGGATGGTCGGCCCGGACACCCGGGCGGTCCTGCGAGGCAGCCCGTCCGAGTCCTCCTTCGCCCTGTTCCACCTCGACAGCGACGGGATACCTGTCGCCGTCGAGACCGTCAACGCCGCAGCAGAATTCATGGCAGGCAAGAAGTTCATCGGGAACCGCACCAAGATCGACGCCACTGCTCTCGCCGATCCCGTCATCTCGTTGCGGGAGACCGTTCTCTGAGTATCTCGATTCCGGTCGGCCGTTTCCGGCCCACAAGACATGGAGTATGTGATGATGGAAGCACTCGCAGCAGTCGCGAGAGAACCGCACACCGAGTTCACCCTCGAACCGATCACCATCGAGGGCCCTCGGGCCGGTGAAGTACTCGTGGAGATCGAGGCGGTCGGCATCTGCCACACCGACCTCGCCGCCCGCGACGGCGCCCTGCCGACCGCACTGCCCGCCGTCCTCGGCCACGAAGGGTGCGGCGTCGTCCGCGCCGTCGGCGACGGCGTCACCAAAGTCGCCCCCGGCGACCGGGTCGCCATCACCTTCAACAGCTGCGGCACCTGCCCGTCCTGCACCACCGGGGCGCCGTCGTACTGCCACCAGTTCATGCACCTCGCCTACGACGGCGTCCGCGACGACGGCACCGGACCGATCACCACCACCGACGGTGAGTCGCTGACCGGCCTGTTCTTCGGACAATCCTCCTTCGCCACCCACAGCCTCGCCTTCGAACGCAACGTCGTGAAGGTCCCCGACGACGTCCCCGCCGAACTCCTCGCACCCCTGGGCTGCGGCATCCAGACCGGCGCAGGCGCAGTGATGCGCTCGCTGAACTGCCGACCCGGATCGGCGATCCTCATCGCCGGCGCCGGATCCGTCGGGCTGGCCGCCGTCATGGGCGCCGTCGTCCGCGGCTGCGCCACCATCATCGTCGTCGAACCCCACCAGACCCGGCGCGACCTCGCCCTCGAACTCGGCGCCACCGACGTGCTCGACCCCGCCGCCGGGCCGGTCGCCGAGCAGGTCCGGGCCATCATCCCCGCCGGGGTGAACTACGCCATCGACACCTCCGGCGTTGCCGCCGTCATCGAATCGCTCGTCGGCGCCATGACGTTCCACGGCAAGATCGGACTCATCGGCGTACCCGCCGACCCCGAATCCTCGGTTCCGCTCAACATCATCAACTCCCTCGCCATGGGCCTGACCATCACCGGAATCATCGAGGGCGACAGCGTTCCCGACGAATTCATCCCCGAACTGGTCGAGTTGTACAAGTCGGGGAAGTTCCCGCTCGACAAGCTCGTCACCACCTTTCCCTTCTCGAAGATCAACGACGCCGTCGACGCCCAGCACCGCGGCGAGGTCCTCAAACCCGTCCTTGTGCACCACTGACCACCCACTCCGAACCCTCACTGACGAAGGACACCCGATGACGATCGACTACCCCGATCTCTACATCCGCGGCGAATGGGCACGGCCGTCCGGCGACGCGACCATCCCGGTTATCTCCCCGACCACCGAGCAGCAAATCGGCTCCGTTCCCGAGGGCACCGAGACCGACATCGACGACGCCGTCGACGCCGCCCGCACCGCGCTCACCGACTGGGGGTCCCGGACCGCGGCCCAGCGCGCCGAGGTCCTGGGCCGCTTCGCCGACGAACTCGAATCCCGCGCCGAAGACACCGCCACCCGCGTGAGCAGCCAGAACGGCATGCCCATCACCCTCGCCCGGCAGTTCGAAGGCGGCTTTCCACCCGTTCTGCTGCGCTACTACGCCGAAATGGCCGCGAAACAGGAAGACGAGATCCGGCCCGGCATGCTCGGCGGTTCCACCCTCGTCACCCGCTCCCCGATCGGCGTCGTCGGCGCCATCGTCCCGTGGAACGTGCCGCAGGCCATCACATTCCTCAAACTCGCCCCCGCCCTCGCCGCCGGGTGCACCGTCGTCCTCAAACCCTCCCCCGAGAC
>NZ_LTCZ01000400.1:0-7670 GCF_001583455.1 Rhodococcus sp. LB1
AACTCCGCGGTCGTCATCGATGCGGTCCGGTCGCCGATGGGCCGAGCCCGCCCGGCTGGCGCACTGGCCGGTGTTCATCCGGTCGAGCTGCTGGCACAGGTGGTTTCCGCGCTGGTGGAGCGAACGGCGGTGGATCCCGGCGAGGTCGACGATCTACTGGTTGGGTGTGTCACGCAGTCGTCCGAGCAGTCCGGCAACATCGGGCGGATGGCGTGGCTGGCGGCGGGGCTGCCGGAGCAGGTGCCGTCCGTGACCATCGAGCGCAAGTGCGGCTCCGGTCAGCAGGCGTTGCAGTTCGCGGCGCAAGGCGTGATGGCGGGGTCCTACGACATCGTGATCGCGGCCGGCGTCGAGTCGATGAGCCGTGTGCCGATGGGATCGAATCGTCAGGGTGCTGACATCTACGGTCCCTCGGTGAGCGAGCGGTACGCTCCGGGACTGCTACCCCAGGGTGTCGCAGCCGAACTCATCGCGCACCGGTGGAATCTCGACCGGAAACAACTCGACGAGTTCGCCGCGCGTTCACATCAACTCGCGGCGCGGGCGGACTCCTCAGGTGCTTTCGTGCGCGAGATCGTGCCCATTCGCGTGCCGGCCACGGATGAGACAGTGAACCGGGACGAGACCATTCGTCCCGGTACCACCCTCGACTCGATCGGGGCGCTGACACCGTCCTTCCACACCGAGGAGTACGCCGACCGGTTCCCGGAATTGCGATGGCACGTCACACCGGCGAACTCGTCCCAGTTGACCGACGGCGCCAGCGCGGTGCTGATCGCCAGCGAACGGGCGGCCAGGCGGATGGGCTGGCGTCCCCGGGCCCGACTCCGGTCCTTCTACGCCTGCGGTGACGATCCGTTGATGATGCTGACGGCGCCGATCGCGGCGACACGGGAGATTCTGGCCCGGACCGGCCTGGACATCGATCAGATCGATCACTTCGAGGTCAACGAGGCCTTCGCCTCCGTGCCGCTGGCGTGGCAGTCGGATCTCGAGGTCGACATCGACCGCCTGAATCCGCGAGGGGGAGCGATCGCGCTCGGTCATCCGCTCGGAGCGACTGGTTGCCGGTTGCTGACGACGATGTTGCACGCGATGGAAGACGCCGACCAGCGACGCGGGTTGCAGACGGTATGCGAGGCGGGCGGCATGGCAAACGCACTCATTCTGGAAAGAGATTGACGGGTGCGGGACGCACTTCCCAGAGCGTCCCGCCCCTCCCATCGAGAAGGCAGGAGCACTCCCATGAGCGACAGAGTCCGTCTGGACAGTGTGGAGCGGGCAATCGCCGACATCGCGGCCGGTAAGGCGGTCGTGGTGGTCGACGACGAGGACCGGGAGAACGAAGGTGACATCATCTTCGCCGCGGAGAAGGCCACACCGGAGCTGATGGCGTTCACCATTCGGTATTCCAGTGGGGTGATCTGTGTGCCGATGGCGCCTCAGATGCTCGACCGGCTGGACATTCCGTTGATGACCCCGCACAACCAGGACCGGATGCGCACGGCGTACACGGTGTCAGTGGACGCGGCGAACGGTGTGAGCACGGGGATCTCTGCGGCCGATCGTGCACGGACTGCTCGGGTGCTTGCCGATGCGAGTTCGGTGCCGTCGGATCTGACGCGGCCAGGTCACGTCTTCCCGCTTCGCTACCGCGAGGGCGGGGTGTTGGTGCGGCGCGGCCATACCGAGGCCGCAGTGGATCTGGCCACGATTGCGGGGTTGGCCCCGGCCGGTGTGCTGGTGGAGGTCGTCAACGACGACGGCACCATGAAGCGGGCTCCTGACCTGCGGGACTTCGCTGACACCCACGGTCTGGCGATGATCTCCATCGACAGTTTGGTGGGATACCGGCGCCGGCACGAGTTGCTCGTGGAGAGGGTCGCCGCGACCCGGCTGCCGACACTGCACGGCGACTTCACTGCCTTCGGATATCGCGTGGAAACCGACGGCACCGAGCACATCGCGCTGGTGCACGGCGACATCTCCGATGCCGCCCCGGTGCTGACACGAGTGCATTCGGAGTGCCTGACCGGTGACGTCTTCGGATCGTGTCGCTGCGATTGTGGGCCGCAACTGACCGAAGCGATGGAGCGGATCAGATGTGAAGGCCGCGGTGTCGTGATCTACCTGCGTGGGCACGAAGGGCGCGGCATCGGACTGGCGGCGAAGCTGCAGGCCTACAGTCTGCAGGACTTCGGCCGGGACACCGTCGACGCGAATCTGGATCTCGGTCTGCCGATTGATGCCCGGCACTACGGGACGGCTGCGCAGATCGTGCGAGATTTGGGAATCGGGTCGGTGCGATTACTGACGAACAATCCGCAGAAGGTGACCTGTCTGCAGGATGCAGGCATCGAGGTCGCAGCACGTGTTCCGCTACTGCCGCGGCCGAACAACCACAATCTCGGTTACCTGCAGACCAAACGGGACCGGATGGGTCACGACCTTCCGGACCTGTGCCCGCCGGCGACTCCCGTGAGGGAGCGCAGTATCACCGCCTTCGGCTGAGCAAACAGCCCGGCTCGTCACAGCAAAGGAAAACGTCGGCCGGGTGCGCTGCGTGCTTGCTCGATCGGGTCGGAACGCCCGCCGCGAAATCGGACTACTGCCGACCGTTGGAATCGGAACGGATAATCCGTTCACGAGGGAACTCCCTCGCCGCATCCGACGACCGGGTCGACACGTGACTCTCGCGGGACTGGCCATCACCGCGGTGACGCCCGCAGTCGAGCGGGCCAGGGGAGTTGAACTCGCCGTCACCAGGCTGTAGAACGTACATCGTATAGCGGGCACGATTTGTCAAGAGGTGGCGCATGACTGTACGGCCGACTTCTTTCGGATTGGCCGATCGGCTCGGCGCATCGGACGCGCCCGTCAATTCAGCCTCCTGCGTAATGTGCCGGTTCGATACTGGATGCGGCCATGCCCGAAAGTGAGCCCCCCGCGGACATCGGAGTGCATGCCAAGTCGAGGCGAGGCAAATCCGGAAATCTTCCACTCGACCTGACCAGCTTCGTCGGCCGTCGGCGCGAGCTGGCAGACACCCGCCAGCTGCTGTCCGGATCGCGGCTGGTAACTCTCATCGGCGCCGGCGGCGTGGGCAAGACCCGGCTCGCCCTGCGGATCGGCGCCGTTTCGCGCAGGACATACGACGATGGTGTCTGGTTCGTCGAACTGGGTGAACTACACGACGGGGACCTGCTCGGACAGGCCGTGTCGGGTGCGCTGGGTCTACAGGATCACTCCGTCCGGCCGCCCATGACTGTGCTCACCGAACAGCTGGCGGAAAAACGGATCCTATTAGTCCTGGACAATTGCGAGCATCTAGTCGAGGCAGTTGCAGGTGTTGCACAGGTCGTACTGCGGACGTGCCCAGGTGTCCAAATCCTCGCCACTAGCCGTGCGTCTCTCGACATTCGTGGGGAGGTAGTGGTTCGAGTACCCCCGCTGTCGCTGCCGGAGCTGACGCGATCGACGGCGACGCTACGCGAGATTTCCCGATATGACGCGGTGACCCTGTTCGAGCAGCGTGCGGGCGCCGCAGTGCCGGGTTTCAGGCTCACCGAGGACAACATGGGCACGGTGGCTGAAATCTGCCGGCGTCTGGAAGGCCTGCCCTTGCCGATCGAACTGGCGGCGGCACGATTGCGGGCGATGTCGGTCGAGCAGATAAGGGAGCGCCTCGGCGACAGACTCCGACTTCTCACGCTAGGCGGCAGAGGAACACCGACGAGGCAGCAGACCTTGAGGTTGTGCATCGACTGGAGCTATGACCTGTGCTCGTCGCAGGAACAGTGGTTATGGGCTCGGCTGGCGGTGTTCGCCGGTGGTTTTGAGCTCGACGCTGCCGAGGGGGTCCTCGCCGCGGACCCGCCTGACGGAGAGTTACTCGATCTGCTCACGTCTCTGATCGATAAGTCGGTCTTGATCCGCGAAGAGGTCGGGTCGGTGGTGCGGTATCGACTGCTGGACACGATTCGTGAATACGGACGAGAGAAATTATACGAAGCCGACGGATACTGGAACCTTCGAAAAAGGCATAGAGATTGGTACGAGCAACTCGTGCTCCGAGCGAAGACCGAATGGATCGGTCCGCTGCAGGTGGAGTGGATCGCCAGACTGGAGCGTGAGCAGCCGAATCTGCGCGACGCCATGGAGTTCTGCCTCAGCGAGGACGGCGAGGCAGAAGCGGGCATGCGCATCGTCACCGCGATGTATCAATTCTGGTTCGTGCGAGGGTTGTTCAGCGAAGGCCGTCACTGGCTCGATCGTGCACTCACAAGTCAGGAAGGTCAGCAACCCCTCGACCGGATCGAGGCTTTGTGTACCAGCAGCATGCTGGCCGCGTTGCAGGGCGACGTTGCCGCCGGCACCGTATCGACGGACCAGGCACGACTGCTGGCTGCCCGGGTCGGGGATGCCGACCTCGATGCGTTGGTCGCCTTCGCGGAGGGGTGCCTCGCCGTCTCCAACGGAGCGCTTCGGACAGGTATCGCCAGCCTCGAGAACGCGATCAACATCTTCCGTCCCGAAGGCGATCTCAACCAGCTGGTGCCGGCACTGGTCTGGCTGGCGCTCGCCTTCGAGATGACCGGCGACATCCAGCGAGCTACAGAGAGCTACGAGGAGCTCATCGCGCTCACCGAGTCGCGGGAGGAAATAATATGGCGAGCAATGGCGCTGTGTGACTATGGCTTCGCGATGTGGCAGCACGGAGAACGTGAGCGTGGAACCGCGCTCCTCGAGGACGGTCTGCGGCTGTCCCGGATGGTGGGAAGTCAGCTGAGCTACGCCTGGGCGCTCGAGCAATTTGCGTGGACCGACGTCGAACAGAGGCCGGAACGGTCCACGGTGCTGCTGGGCGCTGCGGACGTACTGTTCAGCGCTACCGGTGGTCGCGCACCCGCTCTGACAAACACTGCCACTTTGCACGAGAAGTCTCGGCAGCACGCTCGAACCTCTCTCGGTGAAAGAGCATTTGAGGCCGCAATGAAGCGAGGCGCAGCACTGAGCGCGGACGAAGCGGTTGCCTACGCCTTGGGTGAAGAAACGCGGGCCGAGGTGCCCGCGACGAGTGGCGAGGCCCTCAGCCTCACCCGACGCGAGCAACAAGTGGCTGAACTGGTCGCCGAAGGACTGAGTAACAGGGCAATTGCCGACCGGCTTGTAATTTCCCAACGCACCGTCGAAGGTCACGTCGAGCACTCCCTCGTCAAACTCGGCTTCACCTCGCGTACGCAACTTGCCGCGTGGGTCCACGAACAGAAACCCGGCCGCTGAGCCACCTTCTCATCCGAGCTGGGGCTGATCCGAGAACGGACCGTCCGCACGGCGAGTGCGCGTCTTTGGTGATCCCAATCGACGCGCTGACAGCGGCACCATGTCCGCACCGTGTGCGACCACAGAGATCACTCGCGGACAAAGGAATCCGTCCGCGTGCCGGTTGCCGGCTTTCGTGTACCTACTCGAATGGCTGTCCAGATCCAGAGGCACGCGATCTAGACGGCGCCTCTCTGGTCAAGTGAGGGCGCATGTCCGGCGGCAAAGTGGCCCGTGGCCGGTCCAGGGGAAGTGGCTGGTCCGAAGTGCCGGTGTGCGGGGTGTCAGCCGGCCGCGCAGGACGTGAGAGTCGCCCCGAGGGTCCGCCCGGGCGTGCCGTCGACTGTCGTTGACCAGCCAGCAGTCAAAGCACTCGGCTTCGGCAAGTTAGTACACGCCCTTCCAGTAGGTGCACGTGGATTCCATAACCTCCCGCCGCACGTGCCAGTGCCGCAACCAGGCCACCATCACCAACAACGTGCGGTGGCCGTGCGGTAACCGCGCAGCTCCGGAATTCGCCTACCGGGCCGCTTCTGGGTGCGGCACCCGCACACACGCCTGGAGAACGGCCTTGCCGAGATCCAGCGCCGCGACCCGTTCCGCTAACAGTTCGACATCGGCGACCCATCCATGATGAAAGTCGTTCCCACAAAACCGATTGTATGAACGCGGCCGTCCGCAGGAACCGAATAGGTGACAAGAGGTGGACCCTGGGGCATGGCAACCACGCGCCCCCCACCATCGCCCCTCGGATCAAACCGATATTCGGGCTTACCGGCGCCAAGAATGATCGACCTCGGTGAGAGACCGCACCCGATCTTCCCGCATGCGCCCGCGTCCCAGGAAGGGGACCATAGAACTGACATGGGCGGGTGGCCGCTGCCGACCAGCCGGCGACCTGGGCATACCACGGCACCCACCCTCACCATGCCCGCCTACGTAGTACGTGGGTACGGCCAATAGGTAGCGGATAGGTAATTTCCCGCTGGCACCAAGGCGTGGCTGCAGCGATTCTCATGTGATGGGCATCACCTGAACGGTTGGGCCCCCTAGGTCAGCCTTCGGGTACGGGCTTGGACAGCAATGCGGTCCTTGTCCGAAATATGGGCGAGAGCCGATGAACTTGGAGTGGAAATGAAAATCGATCTGCTGTATGTGCTGGAGGCGACGCGGCGTCATGCCGTGATGGCGGACGAGTTGGGGTTTGACCGGATTTGGTTGGGTGAGCATCATTTCGACACCGATGGGACGGATGCGAGCCCGAATCCGATCATGTTGGCGACGGATCTGGCCGCTCGGACGAACCGGATCCGGTTCGGGATGGCTGCGGTGTCGCTGACGTTGTGGCATCCGTTGCGGGTCGCGGAGGATCTTGCGTTGCTCGATCACTTCAGCGAGGGCCGGTTGGATGTGGCGTTCGGTCGCGGGATCCTGCCGATCGAGGTGATGAACCTCAATCCTGCAGCGAGTCGGTGGAATGGTTCGGACAGCAGCCGGGCGATCTTCGAGGAGAACCTGGAGATCGTCCGCAGGATCTGGACGGAGGATCTGTTCAGTTGGTCGGGAGAGCGGTACACGTTCCCGGAGCCGCGGACGAAGTTCATTCACTCGCCGGGGGCGCCGATGCCGGAGGGCTGGGTCGACGAGCAGGGCGATCTGAAGGCGTTCGGGATGACGCCGCAGCCTTTCCAGCAGCCGATGCCGCCGCTGTTCGCGGTGACCGAGTCGGTGGAGGGGTTCCGTGGTGCGGCGCAGAAGGGTCTCAAGCCGATTACCTGGTATCCGACCGGTCAGGTGCTGCGCAATCTGCTCGACCTCTATCGGGAGGAGAAGGCGGCTGTCACCGGCGCGACGCCGGACCTGGGGGAGGATGTCGGGGTGCTGCGACTGTGCTACGTCGCCGAGACCGATGAGCAGGCGCGTCGGGTCACCGAGGCGAGTGTGGTGGAGTTCTTCGAGTTCGTATGCCGGGTCCGTGGCATCGGGGTGTGGCTCGACGCCGACGAGGATCCGGAAGATCCGCGGTTCAAAGAGATGGATCCGTTCGATCTGCTGATGGAGCGCGATCACCTGATGATCGGCTCGGCGGCGAGTGTGACCGAGAAGATGACCCGGCTGACCAGGTCGCATGGCATTCAGAATTGGTTGCTGCAGATGGGCTTTCCCGGTGTGGCACATGACGAGGTGGATCGTTCCCTCGAGTTGTTCGCGGCCGAGGTCATGCCTGAGGTGCGCAAGCTCGACTCCACCCTCGCGGCTTCGCAGTGATCGACGAAGCCCTCACGGAAGGAATACTCATGGCGGAACACCTCAACCCAGGCAACCTTGCCTACCCTCGATTCGGAATG
>NZ_LTCZ01000401.1:0-8684 GCF_001583455.1 Rhodococcus sp. LB1
AAGCGGTTGTACAACGTCTGCCGCGCCACTCCCGCCGACTTCGCGATCCGATCGAGGTTGACCCCCGCATATCCGTCCCGCAAGAAAAGCTCCTGCGCGGCGTCGAGAATCTTGCCCGTCGTCTCGGCCGAAGTAGCCGCGCCCTCTGCCGGTTTTGCCACGCCAGCCTCCCTACAACACCGCGAGCTTCATACTTGTCCCCCGCTTCGCGGGTACTGTACTGGACGGTACAGTACAGAGTCAATGGCGGATAGCGGCAAAAGAAAGCCCGGCATGCGGGTCCGTACGCTCTGCGTGCATCACGGTTAGGGGCGCTGACTCTTCCCCTGTTCGACTACCCATGCAGCAATCTGGGCGCGGGAGGTGAAGCCTAGCTTGGCAAGAACGTGTTCGACGTGCCCCTGCGCTGTGCGTTGTGCGATCACAAGCTCGCCAGCGATCGCTTTGTTGGTGAGACCCTGAGCGATGAGACCGGCAACCTCGCGTTCTCGTTTCGTCAGGCTGATCCGGTTGCGGGGTGAGTCAGTGGGCGCATGCACGTGTTCGTCGATGGCATAGGTGACGGCGTCGGCGCATAGTGCACGTGCTCCTCGGCGGAAGGATGCTGCGAAGGCTCGGTCGCCGAGGGCGGAGCGGCTCTGTCGTTCGCACTGCTGGTGAAAAACGACCATTCCTGGAAGGTGGACGGTGGGGCTACCGACCGCATTCCATCGTGAGTGGGCAGCCCCCATCAATACTGCTGCGCGCTGCGTCCGGCGTTCGCCGGCGGCGATCCAGGCCAACCCTTCTAGGCACCAAGCGGACGCGAGTGGGTCATCGACGACACGAAGAATTCGCAGGCTCTGTTTGAGGAGATCCGCCCCTCGAATCGTTTCCCCCGACCGCCACCGGGCCAAACCGAGAGCCCACAGGGCGTAGATCCGGTAGACCTGCTCTTGGCGTGGTTCGGTCACGGCAAGTATTTCTGCGTGGCAGGCGACGGCGCGGGTGAAGTCTCCGAGCAGGCAACGTGCGAGCCCTAGTCCTTGCAGCGCACCAATTCTGAAGAGGAGACCATTGTGATCCGCGTGGAATGCCGCGAGAGCGTTCTCGAAGGCCTCGACTGCTTGATGGTGATCACTCTGGTGAAGAGCCAACTGCCCGGCGGTGTACGCGACAAACCCGTAGATGTCGGTATCACCGGTGTCCTCGGCGATACCGCGGAGTGAGTCGAGCAGGGAGGCGGCTTTCGGCAGGTTCCCTTGCCTGTCAGCGAGGACACTGTCCGCGCAGAGGGCTTTCGCCAGATCTACGGTGGGCTTTCCGTCGTGCAGGTTCAGCGATTGGTCCAGCCATCGTTGTCCCTCGGTGAGGAGTCCACGGCAGAACCAGAATGGGTACAAGGCGGCACTGATCTCGAGTGCCGCGGCTTCCTCACCCGGGACAGCGAGACAGAAGCTGATCGCGTCGCGTAGGTTGGGCAGTTCCCGAGTCAGCCGTGCAATCCATTCCCCTTGCTGAGGGCCAATCCATTCGGCCTCCGCACGCAGCACCAGCTTCCGGTACCAATCTCTATGTTTGCGCTGAAGGGGCTCGTGGTCGGCGGCCTTCTGCAGCTTCTCTCGCCCGTAGTCCCGAAGTGTGTCGAGCAGCCGATACCGCACACTGTGACCGAATTCCTCCCGAATCAGTATCGACTTGTCGATCAGCGAAGCAACGACGTCCAACGTGGTCTCTGGAGCCGTTTCGCTGGCACAAATACTTTCTGCCGCATCCAGTTCGAAACTACCGGCGAAGACTGAGAGTCGGCCCCACATGTCGCGTTCTGCTACCGAGCACAGGGCGTAGCTCCAGTCGATGCACAACCGCAGCGTCTGCTGTCGTGTGGGCGCCCTGCGGGTTCCTGCTGTCAGGATCTGGTAGCGGTCGGAGAGTCGCTGGAGGATCTGTTCAGCAGACATCACACGCATTCGTGCCGCCGCCAGTTCGATCGGTAATGGAAGGCCGTCCAACCGCTGGCAGATCTGCGTAATTGCAACCCGGTTCTGCTCGGTGAGGCCGAATTCGGGCACTTCGGCGACTGCGCGCTCCGCGAACAGCGTTATTGCGTCGTATCCGGGGAGCTCTTGAAGGGACGGAGCGTGGTCGGCTCCGGGGACTGCCAGCGGTGGAATCCGCAATACGACCTCACCGCCGATCCCGAGTGGTTCACGACTCGTTGCAAGGATTCGAAGTTCGGCGCAATTTCGCAGAAGAGTGTCCGCGAACTCTGCGGCCGCATCGACTAGGTGTTCACAGTTATCGAGAACCAGCAGAAACCGCTGATCCGCGAGATGCTTTATGAGAAGCGGGAGGGCGGCGGTCGGTGATTGCTCATGCAGTCCCAGATCCGCCGCCACCGCGTGTGCGATCATTGCTGAGTTCTGCAGCTCGTCCAGTTCGATCAGCCAGAGTCCGTCGAACGCCCGCCGCGC
The DNA here is from genome assembly GCF_001583455.1 of Rhodococcus sp. LB1. Taxonomy (NCBI): domain Bacteria; kingdom Bacillati; phylum Actinomycetota; class Actinomycetes; order Mycobacteriales; family Nocardiaceae; genus Rhodococcus; species Rhodococcus sp. LB1. The sequence goes on from NZ_LTCZ01000401.1 coordinate 2,454, forward strand.
AGCCGCAGCAACTCGCAGAGCCGTCCGTGTCTTACCGACCCCACCGATCCCAGTGAGGGTCACCAACCGCGACTTCGCCAGCTGCTGTTTGGCATCGGCAATTTCGCGACGGCGTCCCACGAAACTCGTGAGTTCGAAGGGTAAGTTTCCAGTCTTGCAACGAACGGCGGGCGGCATCACATGCTCACTCTCAAACAATCCCCCGTCGAATTTCGGCACCCCGGGACTGCCGCACTTAGCCGATCATCACCACCTTCCTGTGTCGGCTTCGTTGCCAGCGCCAATTACACGCTGAAACCGGACAGCGTCCAGGTTGGTTTATCTTGCTGCCTGGACATTCGCCGCTATCGGTCCGAATGCACCATGCCGGTTTGTCTTCGTCGGTCGTATCAGTCAGGTCAGAGTTCGAACTGTGCCGCGGAGCGAGTGACGAGGTACGGGCGCGCGAACTCGGCGATAATCGCTTGATGCCGTGGATGGCTCGTATAGGCCTCGAGCGCGGTCATCGAGTCGAAGCTGGCGGCAATGGCGAAGTCCGCGTTCGACTCGTGCAGCCCGAGATCGATGCCGCAGGTATACGACACTATCCCGGCGCGGCCGTCCACGAACTCGGTGAGACGTTGTTCGAGTTGCGGCATCACCTCTGCGGGGAGGTCTGCGGTGAAGCTCAGCGTGACGATGTGGCAGATCGGCATCTGCGGTCCTTTCTATTTCACGATCGAGAGGCCGGCGCGTTTGATGAGCATCGGTGCGACGTCTGGTCCTGCGGTGAGGGTGCCCTCTTCGACGGCTTCCGCAATGTCGACCACGGCGCTGTTGACGGGTGCTGTGCCACCGAGTCGGAGTTGTTCACGTACGACGTGACCGTTGATCTCGTGGACCTCACTGCGTCGGCCCTTGAGCCAGTCCTGAAGGACGGTCGTCTTCTGGCCCGGGATCGAGTACACGTCGTGCACCACATCGAGCAATGCTGCGGCGAACCGGTCGGGTTCGGTGAGGTCGGCTTCGGTCATCCCGATGATCGGCCGCAACGTGTGCCCGAGCTGCAGGGCTGTTCGCACTGCTTCGTTTCCGGCTTCGATCATGAGGGCGTGCATGCCCGGGACCTGCACAGCTTCCATGACGGTCATGTTCAGGACTGCGGAGGTGACCAGTTCGGTGCTGTTGGCGACCAGCTTCATCCATTTGGAGGAGCGGATGTCGTCGGATACTTCGACGCGCCCGGCGTGGGCCAAGATGGTGGCGATGTCGGTGGCGCGTGCGTGGGCGCGTTCTTCGATTCCCCCGACCGCAAACCAGGACTGTTCGCGGGGGGTGTCCCGGTTTACGATGCCGGGCTCGAACATGTTCGAGGCTATTTCGATGACGCTACCGAGGGTGCGGTGGGCGCCGAGGACGTCTGCCATCGGGTCGATGGTCATGCCGTTCTGGATGCCGACGACTATTCCGTCGTCGGCGAGGACGGGTTTGACGAGTTCACTGGCCCAGCGGGTGTCGTAGGCCTTCATCAGGATCAGGACGACGTCGAATTTGTCGCGGAAGGTGGCGACGTCGCAGAGGTTGAACGCCCGGACTGGAGTGCGTTCGGTGCAGTGGGGCATCCGCACTTCGACGCCTCGGGTGCGCATTGCCTCGACGTGTTCGGGCCATTGCTCGATCAGGGTGACGTCGAGTCCGGCTCGGGTGAGGTCGGCGCCGATGGAGGCGCCGTTGGCTCCGCTGCCGAGTACGGCGATCTTGGTGTCGACCATTGCTATCTGCCTTTTCGGTCACTGGGTCATCGAGTGGGTGCCGGCCATCAGTCCGGCGAGGTCGTCCGGGTTGATGAATGACGGCGGCGGCGGTGGTCCCCAGTTGAATAGGCCCTTGGCTCCCTCGAGGACTTCGGGAGTCCATAGCTGGTCTTCGACGATGCAATCCATGTCGGAGAAGTACTCGCTGAAGTTTCCGGCCGGGTCTTTGAGGTACCAGAAGAAGTTGCTGCCGGCGTGGTGCCGGCCGAGTCCCCAGACGTGCCGTTCGGGGTGGTCTTCGAGCATGCGTTGGGCGCCGCGACCGATGTCGTCGATGTCGTCGACCTGCCAGGAAGTGTGGTGCAGATAGGTCACCGGCGATTCGAGGACCAACAGATTGTGGTGATCGTTCGAACAACGCAGGAACGCGCCCTTGTCCTTGATGAAGTCACTCGCGCGGAACCCGAGTCCTTCGACGAAGAATCGGGTCGAGGCGGCCAGATTGGTCGTGCCGACGACGGCGTGGCCGAGCTTGCGTGGATGGACTCGGTCGGTTCGCAAAATGCCTGGGGCCCGGCCCGCGCGATCGATCCGGCCGGGACCGTTGTATGCGGTGGCGGGCACGGTGGGCTGGGTTCTGCGTGGCGCCACTCGCAGCGTTGCCTTCACCCCTGTCGTGAGGTCGACCGAAGTCAATACGTGTGCGGTCCGCTCGAACTCGATGTCGAGCCGATGCAGGTTGTGGGCCACACGATCGAGGTCGTCCTCGTCGTCGACATCGACTCCGAGCTCGATCAGCCGGCGGGTCGGTGCGCCGGTCACCTGGAGCTGCCGACCTCCGTCAGTGGTGCGGAACCATCCGTCCGAATCGGGGGTGAGGCCGAATTCCTCGTAGTAGCTACGTGTTTCATTCACGTTGGGCACGCCAATGATCACGGATGCAAGTCGATGCAGTGACATCAGTTCTCCTCGTCGATGCCGACGTACCGTGCGGTGGTCGCGTCGGATTGCTGGTGGTGGAGTGTTATTCGGACACTCCGTGCTTGGCACACAGTTCGGCGGACCATCCCTCGACAGGGCTCACCTGAAAGCGCTCGAGTAGCGCTGCGCGTGCCTGTGTGTCTCCGGAGGCGGTGACCTCGGCCATGCCGGCGAGGTATTGGTCGAAGTTCCCTGGGCTGGTGATCTCGAGCATTTCGACGTCCACCGCACCGGAGTTCCACACCGCGTGGGGTAATCCTTTGGGGCGGTATACCGTCTCACCGGCGGATGCGGTCCATTCCTCGTCTCCGACGCGCACGCCCAGTTCTCCGCTGAGAACCACGATGACCTGGTCTTCGTTGACGTGGATGTGTGGCCAGAACAGGCTGCCGGCCTTCACGGTCTGCCGGACCACGCAGTACGCGCCGCCGACCATGTCCCCGGTGATCTCGAAGGTGGTTTCCAGCGGGCCGGCCAGCACGGTGGTTCCTCGAACGATGTCGCTCACGTCGAACTCCTCGAAGTCTTGTTTCGTCGTGACAGTTCGCTGCCATTGACTATGTTCGAAGCCTATTGCTATTTTCGAAACATGGCAAGCATTACGTTCGTCGGTTCGAGTGCGCCATCCCACCCAGGCGGCGACCGGGTCACCGGCCTCCGTTCCTCGACATCCAGGAGAAATTCATGAAGATCGCCAGCATCGGCGGCCGCCTGTCACTGGTGACCGGACCGAGCACCGCCGTCGACGTCAACAAGGCCAGCGGAGGCGTCTTCGACGCCGACCCGCAGTCGATCTACGAGCGGTGGGACGAGTTCACGACGTGGGCGGCGACCGCAGAGCTGTCCGAGTCGATCGAGTTCGCCCCCGCCGATCTGCAGGCCCCGGTGCCGACACCGCGCCAGATCTTCGCGATTGGCCTCAACTACCGTGACCACGCCGACGAGTCCGGTTTCACCGTCCCGGAAGCGCCCACGGTGTTCACCAAGTTCGTCTCGTCTGTGACGGGGCCGAACACCACCGTGACCCTGCCTGCCGATGGCAACACCGACTGGGAGGTGGAGCTGGTCGCCGTGGTCGGTCGCACGGCCCACGACGTCTCTGAAGCGGAGGCGTGGTCCCATGTCGCAGGCCTGACGGTGGGACAGGACCTGTCCGAGCGCAAGGCTCAGTTCGTCGGCCCGGTGCCCCAGTTCAGCCTGGGCAAGTCCTTTCCCGGATTCAGCCCGACCGGGCCGTGGGTGGTCACGCTCGACGAGGTCGACGATCCCGCCGACCTCGAACTCGGGTGCGCGATCAACGGTGAGCAGATGCAGCTCGGTCGCACCCGAGACCTGGTCTTCTCTGTGCCGAGCCTGATCGCGAAGCTCTCGGCGATCGTGACGCTGCTTCCCGGCGACCTGATCTTCACCGGAACACCGGCCGGCGTGGGCGTCGGGCGGGACCCGAAGGTGTTCCTCCAGCCCGGCGACACCTTGGTGAGCTGGGTGGACGGCATCGGCACACTCACACAGACGATGACACGGGCCTGATTCAGGCGGCGCAGATCAACCCCACATCAATACGAGCACAAGGAGTTTGGCCATGCACGTTTGGTCCATCGATATGGAGTCGGTTCCCGAACACCGGGGGACCGCGACCACCAAATACATGATCCCGAAAGAAGCGCAGGAGTCGGAGACTACCGGCACGTACATGGCCCTGGCCGGGGTTTTCCAGGTGCAGGCCGGCGAGGAACTCAAGGCGCACCAGCACCCGACGCACGAGTACTGGTTCGTCATTCAGGGTAAGGGCGTGATGCAGATCGCCGACGAGGCCCGCGTCATCACGGTCGGCGACCTGATCTACACCCCGCCGAATACCCCGCATCAGGTAATCGCAGACCCATCCGGCGACTTCCGCGCCTTCGTATACGCGCTCGGATACCCCGGCCAGGGATCGCAGCACATCGACGTCGACCTCACCCCGGTCGCGCTCACCGAGTGATCCGGCGGGCTCGCATCGGCTGACATCCACCGCGAGCCAGCCCAGGACACTGCCCGATGGCCACCACACTCTGTGGCCATCGGGCACACTTATTCGAAAATGCTAGTAATGTTCGATTGTGGTAGGGTGTTGCGATGAGCGAGAAACGTACGCGGCAGCAGGTCGCCTACGACGCTCTGCGCGCGGACGTTCTCTCCGGCCGCCTCGAACCCGGCCAGAAACTCCCGTTCGCAGAGATGTGCGAGAGGTATGGCACCAGCGTCGGCGTGATACGGGAGGCATTGACCCGGTTGGTGGGTGAGGGCCTGGTACAGAGCGTCCCGCAGATCGGGTTCACCGTGACGCCGCTCTCGCGCAGCGACCTGCTGTGGCTGACCGATGCCCGGTGTGAGATCGAGATCCTCGCACTCCGGCGGGCGATCCGCGACGGCGACGTGACGTGGGAATCGTCGGTGCTCGCCATCCACCATCAGCTCGAGCGGTGTCCTCAGATGGATCCCGACGATCCTGCACGTTTCAACGAGCGGTGGGCACAGTTGCATGCCTCGTTCCATGAGACCCTGCTCGCCGGCTGCGAGAATCCGCGGCTTCGCCGGACCGCGAACGATTTGCGTGCCGCCGCCGAGTTGTACCGGCGCTGGTCGGTGCCGCTGGGGCATTCTTCCGATCGCGACATCGCGAAGGAGCATCGCGACATCGTCGAGGCAGTCCTCGCCCGGGACACGGAGTTGGCAGCGGATTTGCTGCACCGCCATATCTCGTTGACCACGGAATTCCTTCTGTCGACGGACAGTTCGATCGCCGACTGACCGCTTCCTCCGACAACGAACATATGAGAGTGCGTCCGGTGGACGGGCCCTCTCTTTTGTTCACGCTCGGTCAGGTCCGCATGGCCGCGACCGCCGGGGTCCAGCTCGCCAATTCTCCGAGCATGGCGTCGGCAGACGCAAGGAGAGCCTCGGTCGGTTCGAACCCGCCCTCATCGGTGATGAGCTTGCCGACGAAGGCGATGTTCACCGAGGAGAACACCGGCACCATGCTCAGCGTGGTGAGGACCTGTTTGAGCATCTGGACCGCCCGGGTTCCGCCGGCGATCCCACCGTAACTGACGAAACCCGCTGCCTTGTACTGCCATTCGCTGTAGAGGTAGTCGATGGCGTTCTTCAGGGCGGCGTTGAATCCGTAGTTGTACTCCGGGGTGACGAAGACGAACGCGTCACCGCGGGCTATCACTTCGCTCCATCGTTTGGTGTGGGCATGCGCGTATTGCCCGAGCCTGGGGTGCGCCGGCTCGTCGAACATGGGCAGGTCGATCTCGGCGAGGTCGACGATCTCGACCTCGAAGCCGCCGTGGTCGGTGGCATGGCGAGCGAACCACTGTGCGACCGGAAGTCCGACGCGGCCCGGCCGGGTGCTGGCAACGATGATCTGGAGAACGGGCAAGGACACGGGATCTCTTCCTGGATATGGTCGTTCCGCGGGGGCGGGTGCCCGGGCGGGGTCGGGGTGAAGGCCGGGGCCAGCTAGCTGGCC
>NZ_LTCZ01000402.1:0-29853 GCF_001583455.1 Rhodococcus sp. LB1
GGCAGGGCCGGGTTGTCCGAGGTCGGGCGCCACGCCATGCGCAGATGGATCGGCAGGGTCTCGTCGAGCACCCGCAGGAAGTGCACATGCGGGTCCGTCACGTTCTCCGCGACTGACGACACCGTCAGGGAGCATCCGACTTCGGCGCCCACCAGCGCCATGGCGGTCCACGAATCGGGTGCTCTTTGCACGATGTCGGGGTCGAATCCCGCCCCCAGGCTCAGCCTGCGCAACCGGTCGCCCAGTACCGAGCCTTCGTGCGGAGGCAGGGCCACGAACGGTTCTCCGGCAAGCCGAGGGGCCCTGGCCGGTCCCGGCCGACGTTCCCTACGATCACGCGGTAACTATGGGGTCGGGTTCGATCAGCCCTGTCCGCGTGATTCGCTGAAGCTAATCGATCCCTCATAGGGGCAAGGGTCGATTGTCGGCCACGCTCTTCATGACGAGGGTGGAGCTGAGGCGCTGGACGCCGGGGAGGGTGGCGAGGCTTTCGTCGTAGAGCGTCTGGAAGCCGGGTAGGTCGCGGGTGATGACCCGAAGGAGGTAGTCGGGGTCGCCGAACAATCGTTGAGCCTGCAGGACATGGGGAATGGCGGCGACGGCCTGTTCGAATTCCTCGATGGTGTCGCGGTCGGCGGCGCGCATGGTGACGAAGACGAGCGCCTCGAAGGTGAGGCCCAGTGCGCGGGCGTCGAGTTGTGCGCGGTAACCGCTGATCGCGCCGGAGCTCTCCAGTGCGCGCAGGCGGCGGTGGCAGGGCGAGATGCTGAGTCGGACTCGATCGGCGAGTTCGGTGAGGGTGAGTCGACCATCTTGCTGGAGCTCGGCAAGAATTTTCCTGTCTACGTTATCCATGTGGAAGATTTTCCCCCACCACGGTGGTGTTCAGGGAATCTTTGGCAACGTTTTCTCCCCCGTTCTTTCTAATCTTTCTTATCGGGACCGCCGGGCGTTCTGGTGTTCCGAGAGTGTGAAGGATGAGTGAGATCATGGCGATCGGTACCGTTGCTGCGTTCTGGGCGGTGTCTTTTCTGTTCGTGCTGACGCCGGGGGCGGATTGGGCGTACGCGATCGCGGCGGGGCTGCGGCATCGCACCGTGGTGCCCGCGGTGGGTGGACTGTTGACGGGCCATGTGGCGATGACTGTGGTGGTGGCCGCCGGCGTCGCGTCGTTGGTGGCCCGCTCGCCGTTGGTACTGACCGCGTTGACGGCGGTCGGGGCGGCGTACCTGGTGTGGCTCGGGATCGCGATGCTCGCAAACCCCGTGGCGCTGCCGCAGGCAGGGGCGGAACAGGCGTCGGAATCGTGGGTTCGGCAGGCGGTCGAAGGACTGGGAATCAGTGGACTGAACCCGAAGGTGTTTCTGCTGTTTCTGGCGCTGCTGCCGCAGTTCACCAACGCGGGCGCGCGGTGGCCGCTCGCGCTGCAGATTGTGCTGTTGGGTTTGGTGCACACGGCCAACTGCGCGGTCGTCTACACGGGGGTGGGGACTGGGGCGCGGGTGGTGCTGCGGGCACGGCCAGCCGCGGCGCGGGTGGTGACCTGGGTGTCGGGGGCGGCGATGATCGTGATCGGTGTAGTGCTGCTGTTCGAGGCGTGGCCGGATAGCCTCGGCGACAGCGGTATGTTCACAGGCCTCGCCGGCCTGCCGGCGCCGGCCAGGCCCGAGGGAACGGAGCCTGCAGCGTTTCCGGCATGACCGGGCTGTATTCGGCGGCCGCGTGAAGTCGGTTGTCCCGAACCACGACGGCGCCGCTGCGGATCATGGTGTCGATCAGTTCGGCGGCCAGGGTTTCGGGTGTCCTGCGCAGCAGCCCGGCCGCGTCGACGAGCCACGCGCGCGCGAGCAGGTAGGACTCGACCTCGCCGGCGGAGATGCCGCCGCGAATCATCAACGCGAAGGCGAATATTCGCCGGGCGCCGTACCATATTGCCCCGTCCGGGTCGTCGACGAGACGCCGGCCGCGACGCAGTGCGGCAGCGAATGCGGCGGTGGGTTCGGCGGGAATCGGGCCGTGGGCGGGCAACAGGACCCGCGGCTCGAGGTCGGCCAGTCGTTGCAGCGAGGCGAGAGCGGTAGTCGCGGCGTCAGGCCCGTCGAGGGCGAGGTTGACCCAGCCGACGTCGTAGTCGGACAGCGCATCTCCGACCACCAGTAGTCGCTCCTCGGGTTGCCACAACGCCACGTGGCCGGGAGTGTGGCCCGGCGTGTGGAGGACTTCCCAGTCGGCGTCACCGAGCCGGAGTAGTTGCCCGTCGTCGAGCGGCTCGTCGACGGTATAGGGGGCAACCGGCTGGTCGAGGTACTCCGCTGCACAGCAGCCCGGGTCACGTCGGGCGATGGCGTCGGCGTCCGGGGCGCCGGCCGCGATGCCGGCGCCCCCCGCCTGCAGTAGACCGTTGCCGCCGACGTGGTCGGCGTGCCAGTGCGTGTTCACGACCCGGGTGAGGTTGCCGCTGTGCGCGCGCACCCATTCGGCTGTCCGCTGCGCGTGCCCGACGAAGCCGCTGTCGACGAGCGCCGGTTCCCGCCCGTCGATCAGCAGCAGGTTGGCATCGGGAAACGGCCGCTGCCGCCAGATCACCCAGTCCGGCAGCCGTTCATCCGCGCCGCTGTCCACCCCGCTCACCACTCCGCGGGGCGGCCCTTGAGCTGTTCCCAGTACCGGCGGTGGGCGCGCCGGGACGGCTCGCTCGTCATGCCTGCGGCCAGCTCGTTCCGGTCCAGTGGGTCGGAGAGGTCCGCGATGTCGCGCAGGGCTGCGGCCTGCAGGGCCCGCTTGGTGTAGGCGTAGTTCTCGATGCAGTCCTCGGGGGTCGACTCGGCGATGGCGACGGCCCGATCGAGTAGTTCCTCCGCCGGCACCAGTTCGTGCACGATGCCCATGGAGTACGCCTCGTCCGAGGTGAAGATCTCGCCCTGCAAGCAGGTGCGCGACGCCACGGGTTCTCCCCAGGCGTAGGCCAGCATCCGCAGATACACCGCGGGCATCGGGATTCCGATCGGCACCTCGTTGATCCCGAATCGGGCGCCGTCGGGGACGGCGACGCGGCGATCACACACGGCGGCGGTGATCAGGCCCCCGGCGAACGCGTGCCCGTTCACCGCGGCCACCGTCGGCCGCGGATAGGTGAACAGCCGCATGTTCGTCGCCCGGTAGTCCCGGAACCAGGACGCGACCGCCTCGGTGTCCCCGGCGAAGAGCGGAAAGTGTTCTCCGAGATCGAGTCCGGCCGAGAATCGGGTACCAGTCCCGGTCAGCACCACCGGGGACTGCGGGTGGTCGCGTTCGAGTCGGTCGAACGCGTCGTGCAGGTCGGCGAAGAAGGCGCGGTTCTGCGCGTTGACCGGGTTGGTGTTCATCGTCACCACGGCGACGCGACCACGCCGTTCGATTGTCCAGCTCATGCAAATTCCTCCGTACAGATTGTCGTGAATGTGGTTCGAGTATGGGCGTGTTCGGGCCTACAGCCCGAGGATCTGAAGGGCTTGTTCCCGCATCTCCACCTTGCGGACCTTGCCGCTGACGGTCATGGGGAACTGGTCGACGCAGTGCACGTAGCGCGGGATCTTGAAATGCGCGATTCTGCCCTTACAGAACTCCCGCAGGCTCGACGCGTCGATCTTCTCGGCTCCCTCGCGCAGCCGCAGCCAGACCATCAGCTCTTCCCCGTACTTGGTGTCGGGTACCCCGATCACCTGCGCGTCCAGGATGTCGGGATGGGTGTAGAGGAACTCCTCGATCTCCCGCGGGTAGATGTTCTCCCCGCCGCGGATCACCATGTCCTTGATGCGCCCGGTGATGGCGACGAACCCGTCCTCGTCCATGACCGCGAGGTCGCCGCTGTGGATCCAGCCGTCGGCGTCGATGGCCTTGGTGGTCCTCTCGGGTTCGTTCCAGTAGCCGAGCATCACCGAGTAGCCCCGGATACACAATTCACCGGATCGTCCCCGTGGCACGGTCTCGCCGGTTGCGGGATCGACGACCTTGACCTCCACGTGGGGGTGGGCGCGGCCGACGGTGGACACCCGGCGGTCCAGGGAGTCGTCCACCCAGGTCTGCGTGGAGGCAGGGGATGTCTCGGTCATTCCGTAGGCGATTGCCACCTCCGGTACCCACTGGGTGACCTGCTTCATGATCTCCACCGGGCACGGTGAGCCCGCCATCGCGCCGGTGCGGACCGACGACAGGTCGTAGGACGCGAAATTCGGGACATCGAGCATGCTGATGAACATCGTCGGAACCCCGTACACCGAGGTGCACTGCTCGTGCGCACAGGCTGTCAGCGTGGCGACCGGGTCGAACGACGGTGACGGAATGACGACACACGCGCCGTGCGTGCTGGCCCCGAGGTTGCCCATGACCATGCCGAAGCAGTGGTAGAACGGCACCGGGACGCAGATCCGGTCCTGCTCGGTGTAGCCGAGCAACTCGCCGACGAAGAACCCGTTGTTGAGGATGTTGCGGTGCGAGAGAGTGACGCCCTTCGGGAAACCGGTGGTCCCCGACGTGTACTGGATGTTGATCGGGTCGTGCGGTGACAGGCCCGCCTGCACTGCGGTGAGCCGTTCCGATGAGGCCTGATCTCCGCGGATCAGCAATGAATCCCACTCGTCGCTGCCGAAAATTATCACCCGATCGAGCCCCGGACACCGGGGCGAAACCTCCGTGACCATCGCCTCGTAGTCGGAGGTCTTGAACGACGGGACCGCGAACACCAGCCGGATCCCAGACTGGGTGAGGACGTACTCGAGTTCGTGGGAGCGGTATGCGGGATTGAGGGTCACCAGGATGGCACCCACCTTCGCCGCGGCGAACTGCACCAGCACCCATTCAGGACAGCTCGGGGCCCAGATCGCAACCCTGTCCCCGGGGACGATCCCCTCTTCGAGCAGGGCAGAAGCCAGCGCATCGACGTCGGCGCGGAGGCCGGCGTACGTCCACCGCCGGCCCGTGGGAACGTCGACCACAGCCTCGCGCTCGGGAAATCTCGCGGCGGTCCGGTCGAAGTTGTCGCCGATCGTCATCTCCAGCAGCGCCCGCTCGGTCGGACCGACGCTATGACTCAGCCTGGTGTTCATGTGTGTTCCTCCGTTCCGGGAGGAATGTGACCTGTGAAACGAACGGAGCGGGACCCCCGAAGGTAGGTCGGGGAATGTCGTACCCACCTTCGGGGGTACGACGTTGCCACGGTGTGACGACACTCACTAGCCTCGGCATCAGATGTTTAGTTGGAGGCCGACGTGACCATGTCATTCGAAACCGATACGCCGATCGAACGGCGCATCCTCGCGCGCTCGCTGGAAACTCTCCGCAAGCACGCCGGTATGGACATGGTGTTCGGTGGGCCGGTGCATCACGGGGCAGCGGCGATGGAGATCACCGACCTGACCGGGGTCCGCACTCGCTCGGCGGTGAACCTGATCGTTCGCAACGGCGAGGGACTCGGCGGCAAGGCACTGATGCTCGCGCGACCGGTGTCGGTGGCCGACTATTTCTCGGCGCAAGGCATCACCCACGTCTACGACCACGCCGTGCGACCGGAGGCGATCGAGACCCTGGCCGCGCTTCCGATCATCGTCGACCGTGTACCCCGGATCCTCGTCTACCTGGCGGCCCGAACCCACGTGCGCTTGGGCGACCGCTGGTTCGACAGCTTCACACCGCTGGTCCGTCGGCTGGAGCGCGACATCGCGGTCGAGGACGAGGTACGGCGGCGGCTGAGCTTGATGCGAAACAACACCGATTCCGACCGGATGGTGCTCAGCCGAGCCGACCTGCACGATATCGCCCAGGAACTGACGGACCTGGCCGGCCAGATCGAGGACGTCACCCTGCGCGCCCGGGTCGAGGCCGTCGGGAACCGGTTCGCACCCGTCCCGACGCCGGCCGGATCCCAGGGTCCACCGACCTTGCTCCGGCCCCGCGAGATCGACGTGCTCGAACACGTGGCGCGGGGTCTGAGCAACCGCGAGGTCGCCGAGGCCCTCGGCTTGCTGCCCAACACGGTGAAGTCCTACCTCAAGAGCGCCATGCGCAAACTGCACGCGACCAACCGTGTGCAGGCGATCCTCGCAGCCCGCGAGCGCGGTTTCCTCCGCTGACCCTGCCGCGATGCGGGCATGGCACGGCGCGGACCGTACCCCCGAAAGTAGCTGTCCCGGTAGGTAACCCACTTAGGAGGGTGTTGCGCTGGGTGTAACGGCGCTCACACTGCTCGTCGTACTCAGTCCTCCGCCAGCGGGCGGACGGGCCCACCGAGCAGGAGATCTCAGATGTCCCGAACCGTCGATCCGGTGAAAAACCCACCGACCACCCCGATGCGTCGCGTCGCCATAGCAAGCTGCACCGGCACCACCATCGAGTTCTACGACTTCTTCATCTACGGCACCGCGGCGGCACTGGTCTTCCCGAAGGTCTTCTTCCCCGCCCTCGGCACCGCCGCCGGCACCGTCGCCTCCTTCGCCACGTTCGCCGTCGCGTTCGTCGCCCGCCCCCTCGGCGCCGCGATCTTCGGCCATTTCGGTGATCGGATCGGCCGCAAGAAGACCCTGGTCAGCACACTGCTGCTGATGGGGATCAGCACCGTGCTCATCGGACTCCTGCCCGGCGCCGGCACGATCGGCGTGGCCGCACCACTTGCCCTGATCGCGCTTCGGATCGCGCAGGGCCTCGCCGTCGGCGGTGAATGGGCCGGGGCAACCCTGCTGGCCACCGAATACGCCCCCACCGGCAAACGGGGCCTGTACGCGGTGTTCCCGCAACTGGGGCCCTCGCTGGCCTTCGCGTTGTCCAACGGCACCTTCCTTGCGGTCAACCTCTTCGTCGGCGAGACCTCGCAGGTGTTCCTCGACTACGGCTGGCGGATTCCCTTCATCGCCAGCGCCCTCCTCGTGCTGATCGGCCTCTATGTCCGGCTGAAGGTGGAGGAGACCCCGATGTTCGCCCGGCAGGCCACCCGGGCCCGCCGCGCCGGTGCGGGGCCGCTCCTCGGAGTCTTCAAGAGCCAGCCCCGTGAGTTGCTCGTCGCCGCCGGATCCTTGGCGATGATGTTCGCGTTCTTCTACATCGGCACCGCGTACCTCACGTCGTACGGCACCGCCACCCTTGGTCTCAGCCGCACCACAGTGCTCTCCCTCGGCCTGATCGCCGCCGCCGTCTTCTGTGCCGCGATCATCCTGTCCGCCATCTACTCCGACCGAATCGGCCGCCGCAAGATGGTGCTCGCCTCCTGCCTCGTGGCGATCCCCGGCGGGCTGGTGCTGTTCCCCCTCCTCGACACCGGCTCCCCGCTCGCGTTCCTCGCCGGCCTGGCCCTCGCCCTGGTCATCATGGGCGTCTCCTACGGGCCTGCCGGGGCACTGCTGCCGGAGATGTTCCACACCGAATACCGCTACACCGGCGCGGGCATGGCCTACGCCATCGCCGGAGTCATCGGCGGCGGTACCGCACCCATGCTCGCCGCGGAACTGACCTCCCGATACGGCAGCACCGCGGTCGGGTGGATGCTCGCCGGCTTCGGCCTCCTCAGCTTCGCCTGCGCGCTCGCCCTGCCCGAAACTCGGCACCGCGACATGGAAGGGATCGGAACCGGGGACGTCAGCCGAGCGTCCCGTCCGGTTGCCGAAACCGCTTGAGAAGAAGGCACTTCGAGAGTCAATATGATGACCGACACGATCGATTCCTGGATGCAGCACCCGACCCGGCGATGGCTCGACATGCCGTTCCTGGACTCCCTGCGACGCTGGTCGAAGGGAACCATCCCCGATGCCGAACCGCCGGTGTCGTGGACGCTCGACCGCATGGATGAAGCCGGCGTCGACCTGGGCCTGCTCAGCGCCTGGCACGGCCCCACGGGACCGCTGATCAGCAACGACGAGGTCGGGGACATCGTCAAACGGCACCCGGACCGCTTCGTCATGGTCGCCTCGGTCAACCTCCACCAGCCGATGGAAGCCGTCCGGGAACTGCGCCGGTCTGTCGAGGAATTCGGCGCCTGCGCACTGCGGATCCTGCCGTGGCTGTGGGACCTGCCGCCGGACGACCGCCGGTACTACCCGCTGTACGCGGCGTGCTGCGACCTCGACATCGCCTTCTGCACCCAGATCGGCCACACCGGCCCGCTGTGCCCCTCCGAACCCGGGCGTCCGATTCCGTATCTCGATCGCGTGGCACTCGAATTCCCCGAACTACGGATCATCGCCGGTCACATCGGCGTGCCGTGGACAGGTGAAGCGATTTCGCTGGCCACGAAGTACCCGAACGTCTACATCGATACCTCCGCGTACAAGACGTCCCGTTATCCGGCGGAGATCGTCGACTACCTTCGCGGGCACGGCCGGCACAAGGTGCTGTTCGGTTCCAACCACCCCGCCTGGCCGGCACCCGACTGCCTCACGGGGTTGGGCACACTCGAACTCGACGAGCCGACCCGCACAGCATTCCTGCGCGACAACGCAATCCGTGCGTTCAAACTCCCTTCCTGACCGACAACGCAACAGCTAGGAAGCACATGTTCACCAACACCTTCACCGGGACCTTCGGGATCGAGCACCCCATCGTGTGCGGCGGCATGACCGCCGTCGGCACCGCGGATCTGATCAGCGCCGTGGCCAACGCCGGGGCACTCGGATTCCTCACCGCCCTCACCCAGCCCACCCCCGAGGCATTGGTCAAGGAGATCGCCCGCTGCCGCGACCTCACCGACAAGCCGTTCGGGGTCAATCTGACGATCCTGCCGACCATCCAGCCGGTGCCCTACGACGAATACCGCGACGCCATCGTCGACAGCGGCATCCGGATTGTCGAAACCGCAGGCGGCAACCCTGGGCCGCACCTCCCCACCTTCAGGGCGGCCGGTGTGAAGGTGATCCACAAGGCGGTCTCGGTGAGGCACGCCCTCAAAGCGCAGCAACTCGGGGTCGACGCCGTCAGCATCGACGGCTTCGAGTGCGCCGGGCACCCCGGCGAGGACGACGTCCCCGGGCTCGTGCTGATCCCCGCCGCGGCCCGGGCACTGTCGATCCCGATCATCGCCAGCGGCGGAATCGCCACCGGCGCCGGACTCGTCGCCGCCCTCGCGCTCGGCGCATCCGCGGTCAACATGGGCACCCGTTTCATGGCAACCACTGAGGCGCCCATCCACCACAACGTCAAACAACAGATCGTCGACAACACCGAACGCGACACCGTCATCGTCTTCCGCGAGTTCCACAACTCCGCCCGCGTTGCCCGCAACTCGGTCTCCGAAGAAATCGCGACCCTCTCCCGCGAACCGGGTGCGACCTTCGACCATATCGCCCATTTGGCCAGCGGCGCCCGCGGCCGCGAGCAGGTGTACGGCAACGGTGACGTCGAAGGCGGCATGTGGTGGGCCGGTCAGGCCCAGGGCCTGATCCACGACATCGGCAGCTGCGAGGAGGTGGTCGGGTCGATCCTCACCGAGGCTCGGCAGATCATCACCCGTACACTGCCCGATCAGATCACCCGCTGACTCGGTGCCGCCGGCAGCAACCGTCGATTCTCTACTTGGGTCCCATGCGGATGGCGCCGTCGAGGCGGATGGTTTCGCCGTTGAGCATGGCGTTGTCGATGATGTGCGCGGCGAGGGCGGCGTATTCGGTGGCCTTGCCGAGCCGGGAGGGGTGCGGCACCTGCTGTCCGAGGGACTTCTGGGCCTCCTCGGGAAGCCCGGCCATCATCGGCGTTTCGAAGATTCCGGGCGCGATGGTGACGACGCGGATGAGGTGGCGGGCCAGTTCGCGGGCGATCGGCAGCGTCATGGCGGCGACGCCGCCCTTGGACGCCGCGTAGGCGGGCTGGCCGATCTGGCCGTCGAATGCGGCGACGGAGGCGGTGTCGATGATGACGCCGCGTTCCCCGTCGACGGGTTCGGTCTGGGCGATCTTCTCCGCGGCGAGGCGCAGGACGTTGAAGGTGCCGACGAGGTTGATGCGGACGACACGTTCGAAGTCCGCGAGGGGAAGGGCGCCGGCTTTGCCGAGAACCTTGCCGGGCGTGGCAATTCCGGCGCAGTTGACCACCACGCGGAGGTCGCCGAGTGACGCGGCGAAGTCGATCGCGGACGTGACGTCACCGGCGGAGGTGACGTCGGCGGCCGTGAAGTAGGCGCCCTTCCCGATCTCCTTGGCAGCCACTTCCCCGTCGGACGACGGGAGGTCCAGCAGCACGACCTGCGCGCCGCGCTCGTGCAGGGCCCGGGCGGTGGCGTTACCGAGTCCGGATGCTCCGCCGGTGACGACAGCGACGGCTCCATCGATCTTCACAAAGGTCTCCTCGAATATGGTTGCGGCAGTGGTGGGTAAACGGGGTTGTCAGGGGACGCGCAGGATCAGGGCGTCGCCCTGTCCGCCGCCGCCGCAGAGGGCGACGGCGCCGGTGCCGCCGCCGCGGCGCTGCAACTCGAGCGCGAGGTGCAGGGTGATCCGGGCGCCGGACATGCCGATCGGGTGACCGAGGGCGATCGCACCACCGTTGACGTTGACCCGGTCTGGGTCGACGCCGAGTTCGCGGGTGGAGGCGATCCCGACCGCCGCGAACGCCTCGTTGATCTCGATCAGATCCAGCTCGGCCGGCGCGATACCCGCCGCATCACAGGCTTTCGTGATGGCACCGGACGGCTGGAACTGCAGACCCGAATCCGGTCCGGCGACCATGCCGTGCTCGCCGATCTCCGCCAGCCAGGTCAGCCCCTCGGCCTCGGCGCGTTCCCTGCTCATCACCACCACGGCGGCGGCGCCGTCGTTGATCGTCGACGCGTTCCCCGCGGTGACGGTGCCGCCGTCCCGGAACGCGCCACGCAACCGCGCCAGCGTGTCGGCGGTGGTGTCGGGGCGGATGCCTTCGTCGCGGCGCAGCCAGGTGCTCTCGCCTCTGCGGGCGGGGATCTCTACCGGGACGACCTCGTCGTCGAAGATTCCGTTGTCCCAGGCCTTGGCGGCCAGTTGGTGCGAGCGGGCCGCGAACGCGTCCTGGTCCTCGCGGGCGATGACGTCCCTGTCGTTGCCGGCCTCGGTGAGCAGCCCCATCGGCTGATCGGTGAACGCGTCGTGCAACCCGTCGAGGGCCATGTGGTCGACGAGGGTGACGTCGCCGTACTTGAAACCGCCGCGTGAACCGGGCAGCAGGTGCGGTGCCTGACTCATCGACTCCATGCCGCCGGCGACGATCACGTCGAATGCGCCGGACCGGATGAACTGGTCGGCGAGGATGATCGACTCGACCCCCGACAGGCAGACCTTGTTGATGTTCAGCGAGGGGGTGCTCATCGGGATGCCGGCCTTCGCGGCGGCCTGACGGGCGGGCATCTGCCCGGCGCCGGCGGTGAGGACCTGCCCCATGATGACGTACTGCACCTGGTCCGGGGCCACACCGGCCTTGCCGAGCGCCGCGTCGATGGCGATGGCACCGAGGTCGGCGCCGGAGAACCCGGCGAGCGAACCCTGCAGGCGGCCGATCGGGGTACGGGCGCCGGCGACGATCACAGAGGTGGGCATGTGAGGAGAAGCCTTTCTGGGGGGTGGGTGCGTCAGTTCGCGGCGAGGGCGCGGCTGATGACCAGGCGCTGAATCTGGTTGGTGCCCTCGAAGATCTGCGTGATCTTCGCTTCCCGCATATACCGCTCGACGCGGAAGTCGCGGGTGTAGCCGTAGCCGCCGAGCACCTGGACGGCGTCGGTGGCGACCTTCATCGCGGCGTCGGTGGCGACGAGCTTGGCGACGGACGCGTTGCGGGAGTACGGCAGGCCGGCGTCGCGGCGGCGGGCCGCGTCGATGTAGGTGGCGCGCGCGGAGTCGACGGCGGCGGCCATGTCGGCGAGCAGGAAGCCGAGCCCTTGGTGGTCGATGATCTTCTTGCCGAACGCAGTCCGCTCCTGGGCGTAGGCGACGGCCTCGTCGAGGGCGGCCTGTGCGAGACCGACGGCGACCGCGGCGATGCCCAGGCGGCCGGAATCGAGTGCGCTGAACGCGATCTGCAGACCCTGACCCTCCGCGCCGATACGTCGTTCCACGGGTACGAAGGCGTCGTCGTAATGCGCGGACGTCGTCGGCACGGCGTGCAGGCCCATCTTCTCCTCGGGCTTGCCGAACGTCAGGCCCTCGGTGTCCCTCGGGACCAGGAAGCAGGAGATCCCCTTCGATCCCTCACCGGTGCGAGCGAAGAGATTGTAGAAATCGGCGATGCCGCCGTGGGTGATCCACGCCTTCGCGCCGTTGACGAAGTACCCGCCGTCGGTCGCTGTGGCCTTGCAGGTCAGTGCGGCGGCGTCGGATCCGGCCTGCGGCTCGGACAGGCTGTAGGCGCCGATGGTGCTGCCGCCGAGCATCTCCGGGAGCCACTGCTGCTTCTGCTCGTCCGTGCCGAACGCCATCAGCGGGTGGCAGGCAAGGCTGTGGACGCTGACCGCGACCGCGACAGATGCCCAGCGGGCGGCGATCTCCTCGAGCACCTGCAGGTACACCTCGTAGGGCTGTGCGCCGCCGCCCCACTCCTCCGGGTACGGCAGGCTCAGCAGTCCGGCCTCGCCGAGGGTGGCGAACACGCCTTCGGGGTAGGTCTCCGCCTTCTCGTGCTCGTCGACGATCGGCGTCAGGACCTTGTCGGCGACGTCACGCGTGAGCTGGATCAGGTCACGGGCTTCGTCAGTAGGCAGCAAGCGATCGACGGCCACGGTTTCTCCTCGAGAAGGCTACGGAAAACAGTACTGGATTACGCCCCAGGGTACTGATTGCAAAATAGTACTGCAAGGCATTGCCCAGTACTATTTCTGTCATGGAGCAGCCCACCCGACCCGGTTTCGCCACCCGACGGCGCACCCAGCTCTTCGACGCCCTCGTCGACCTGATCCTGGTCGAGGGGTTCGCCCACCTGACGCTCGACGAGATCGCGAACCGGCTGCGCTGTTCGAAGTCGACGCTGTACACCCTCGCCGGCAGCAAAGAGCAGCTCGTCCGGGCCGCTACCGTGCACTTCTTCCGCCGCGCGACCGACGACGTCGAGTCGTACATCGAGCCGATCACCGGGCCGCGCGAGCGGATCACCGCCTACCTGTCGGCCGTGGGCACCGCCCTCTCGGCCGCATCCGACCAGTTCATGGCCGACCTCGACGCCTTCCCGCCGGCACGGGAGGTGTACGAACGGAACACCCAATTCGCGGCCGGTCGAGTTCAGGAGTTGATCACCGAAGGCGTCGCCGGCGGGGACTTCCGCGACGTGCACGCCGCCTTCGCCGCCGACCTCGCCGCCACCATGATGGTCCGCATCCAGCAGCGCGGGGTCCGCGACAGCACCGGACTCGACGACGCGCACGCCTACGCGGAACTCGCCGCCATCCTCACGGGCGGCATCAGCGCCTGAACCGTGTCACCGAGTTCGGGTGCCGAGTAGTTCCGCGGTTCTCCGCAACCGCATCAGCACCTGCAGATCGAGAGCCTTGTCGGGGTTGCGCCAGTCCGGGCCGAGGAGGCGGTCGATCGCGTCGAGACGCTGGTAGAGGGTGTTGACGTGCACGCCGAGACTCGACGCGGTCGCCGAATGGTGGCGGCCGTGCGCCAGATACTCCGACAGGGTTTCCAGCAACGGCACTCCGCGTTTGGCCTGCTCCGTCATCAGCGGGCCCAGTTGGGCCTCGGTCAGTTCGTCGAGGTGCTCGCGCGCCATGTGGCTCAGCAGGATCCGGTAGATGCCCAGACCGCGCGCGGACGAGACCTCCCCAGCGCGTCCCAATGTGTCGAGCACGTCGACGGTCTGCTGGGCTTCGACGTAGGCGCGCGCGAGCGCCTTCGCACCACGCGCGGGCTCCGCGATACCGATCGTCGCGTCGAGCCGTCCGGCGGTGAACACCGCCTGGACGGCGGCGGAATCCTTGGCGGGCACGACCGCCAGCGCGCGGGAACCATGTTCCGCGGCAACGGTTCCCGAAGGGAAGGGCAATGCCCCGAGAGCGGTACGGACCGCGTCCTGGCCCGTGGCGATCGCCACGGCGACACAGTACGTCGTGTCGGGGTTGAGCCCGGCCAACCGCAGTTGGCGGCGCTCGTCCTGTGCGGTGGCGGCGGGATGGGTCAAGAGGTCGACGAGAAAGGCATCCCGTGCACGACGCGTCGCCTCCCCCGCCGCACGTTCCTCGGCGAGCGACAGCGCGATCGCGGGTGCCGCGCGTTCGAGCAGGAGGCGAGTGGTCGGCTGCCCGGCTCCCACGGACAGGAGCGCGCCGAGCATCTCGCCGGCAGCCGCGACACGCTGCGCGATCACCTCGCCGCGTTCGGCGTGGTCGTTGCCGCCCGCCCGCAGCTCGCGGACCGCCGCCGACACCTCGTCGGCGTGCGGCATCAGGTCCACGGGCAACTCGGATTCGTCCTGCACGAAATAAGCCGGTTGCCGGGAGAGTTGGGCGACCTCCTGCACCAGACGCTGCACCCCCGCCCCGAGTAGCACCACCTGAGTCAGCGTCCGATCCCACTGCAGAATCTGTTCGAGCTCGGTTGTGCGCTGCGATAATTCGGCGTTCACCGATTCGAGCCGTGCGACGGTGTCTCGCTCACGTTCCAACGAGCGAACGTTCTCGATCGCGATCGCCGCATGGGCTGCCAGCGCCGACAGCAGCGCGATCTCGGATTCGGTGAAGGCCCGCTCCTGACGCTTGCACGCGAACAGGGCACCGATGACGCGGTCGGCGACGCGCAGGGGCACCCCGAGCAGGCCGCGCATGTTCTCCGACCGCGCTGCGCTGTCGGCTCCGGTGATGTGCCGGAACGCCGGTTCGCTCTGGTAGTCGGGCGTCCACTCCGGCGCGGACCTGCGGACGATCAGGCCCACGAGTCCTTCGTCCAGGGACAGTCGGATTCCGACGAGGTTCGGGGTCAGGGCCCCGCTCGTGACCTCGATGACGAATTCCTCGTCGTAGACCGATCCCATGTAGGCGAGATCCACACCGAGCAGTTGCCGCGCCTGATCGACCACTTCCTGCAGCAACACCCGGTCGTAGCGGACCGTCGTCAACCGGACGGCGATGTCGTTGAGCGCCGCCAACTCCCTACTGCGCTGTTGGCGCTGGTCGAGCTGCGCGCGGAGCCGGAGTGCGGCGTTGGCTTCGCGTTCGACCGCGGCCCTGTCGGACGCGTCGGATTCCTCGATCAGCGTGCGCCGGAGGGCATCGAGTTCGTCGATGGGTGCGTCGTCGAGCAGCAGTTCCATCCAGCCGCGATCGGCAGTACTCACTGGTGCCTCCATCCATGGAGTCCTGGATTTGATAGATGAAATCTACATTGGCCGAGATCCAGATCACAGCTAGATTCGAGACATCACCTTCTCGCCCGCAAAGGACCGGTTTTCGCCATGTTGATCGATGCACTGTTGGCATCCCTCCCCGCGGATCGCGTCGTTCGCGACCCCGACGTCGTCGCGAAGTACCAGCACGACGAAGCCGAGTGGGCGCCGTACGCCGCTCCGCTCGCGGTCGTCAGGCCCCGAACGGCCCTCGAAGTCCAGGCTGTCGTGCGCGCCTGCCTCGACCACGACGCCGCCGTCGTCACACGGGGTGCCGGGACCGGTCTGTCCGGCGGAGCGAACGCGACCGACGGCTGCGTCGTCCTCGCACTCGAGGGCATGAACGCGATCAAGGAAATCGATCCGCTCGAGCGGTACGCCGTCGTCGAGCCCGGCGTGGTGAACGACCATCTCCGCGCCGCGTGCGCCGAACACGGACTCTGGTATCCGCCGGATCCGGCCAGTTCGCCGTGGTCGACGATCGGAGGGAACGTCGCCACCAACGCGGGCGGACTGTGCTGCGTCAAGTACGGCGTCACCCGCGACTACGTGCTCGGCATGCAGATCGTCACCGGCACCGGCGACCTCGTGCGCCTCGGACGCAAGACCGCCAAGGGGGTAGCCGGTTACGATCTGGCGGGTCTCATGGTCGGGTCCGAGGGAACGCTCGGCGTCATCACCGAAATCACCGTCAAGTTGCGACCGCTCCAGGACCCGCAGCGCACGGTGGCCGGCTACTTCGACTCCATCGTCGACGCGGGCCGGGCCGTCAGCGCGGTGGCCGCGGCGGGGCTCACCCCGTCGGCGCTCGAACTGGTGGACAAGCAGTGCCTCATCGCCGTCGACGCCTGGAAGAAGATGGGATTGTCGGTGGAGGCCAACGTCGTTCTGCTCGGCCGCATCGACACCGCGGGAGTCGTCGGCGACCAGGAAGCGGAGAAGATGCTGTCGTGCTTCGACGAAGCCGGAGCCACGTGGTCTGCCGTCTCCACCGACCAGGAGGAAGCGGACGCGTTGTTCGCTGCGCGTCGTCTGGCCTACCCCGCGATGGAACGACTCGGACCGGTCCTCACCGAAGACGTGTGCGTGCCGAAACGGGCTGTCCCCGAGATGCTTGCGCGCATCGAACAGATCGGCATCGCCCACGAGACCACCATCGCCAACATCGCACACGCCGGCGACGGAAACCTGCACCCGCTCCTGATCACACCCCGCGACGACGAGGCAGCCCGCGCCCGCGCGCAGGCCGCGTTCGCGGACATCATCGACGCGGCACTGGAACTCGGCGGCACGGTCACCGGCGAGCACGGTGTCGGTCTACTGAAGATGGACGGCCTCGCCCAGGAACTCGACCCAGTCGTCCTGGGCATGCATCGAGCGGTGAAGAACGCCCTCGACCCGCGCGGAATCATGAACCCCGGGAAGATCTTCTCGTAAACCACCCCGAGCACCAACGCCTGTCACGCAAGCTTTTCGGCCGAGCGGGACACGGCGGTCCGACCCATGCCCACTCCTCAGAAAGTCGAGTCACACATGTCGTCTGTACTGCAGAAACCCGAGATCGAGGCGAGGGTGGTCCGGAAGGTCGCACGTCGGCTCATTCCGTTCCTCGGCCTGGCCTACTTCGTCAACTATCTCGACCGGACCAATATCGGGCTGGCGAAGCTGACGATGAGCGAGGAACTCGGACTCACCGAGACCATGTTCGGCCTGGCCTCCGGGCTCTTCTTCATCGGATATCTCCTGTTCGAGGTGCCGAGCAATCTCGCGCTGCACAGGTTCGGGGCGCGCCGGTGGATCGCCCGGATCATGCTCACGTGGGGAATCATCGCGGCGGCCATGGCCTTCGTGCCCAATGCCGGCTCGCTGTATACGCTGCGCATGCTGCTGGGTATCGCCGAGGCCGGATTCTTCCCGGGTGTTCTGCTCTACCTGACGCTGTGGTTTCCCCGCGCCTATCGGGTCCGGCTGATGGGCCTGTTCCTTCTCGCGCTCCCGGTGTCGTCGGCGCTCGGCGCCCCGTTGTCGAGCGCCATCATCCAGTACTGGGACGGGATGTTCGGACTGTCCGGGTGGCGGGTCATGTTCCTGCTCGAGGGGATCCCGGCCGTCGTGCTCGCGGTGGTCACCTGGTTCTACCTGACGGACCGGCCCTCGCAGGCCACATGGCTGGACGAGGACGAAAAGATGTGGCTCACTCGTGAACTCGAATCCGAGGCGTGCGAATCCGGCTCTCACATCAGCGGGTCGGTACGCCGGGCGGTGACAGATTCCCGCGTCTGGATGCTCGGGCTCGTCTACTTCGGGATCACCTACGGGCTGTACTCGCTCAGTTTCTTCCTGCCGAGCATCGTCGCCGGTTTCAAGAAGACGTTCGACACCGACTTCTCGCTGTTCACCACCGGGTTGATCGTCGCGGTCCCGTTCGCAGTGGGTGCTGTCGCAATGGTGTTGTGGAGCAGGCACTCCGACCGTACCGGTGAAAGGATCTGGCACGTCGCCATCCCCACCCTGATCGGAGCCGTCTCCATTCCGATCGCCCTGTACATGGCGGATTCAATCGGTCGTCGCAACACCTGGCTCTTGCAGTGAGCGTAGCTGCTCGGCGAAGACCTCGGCCGGGGTTCGCCATTCGTGGATCTTGCGGGGCCGGTTGTTGATCGCCAGGGCGACGGCTTCGAGGTCCTCGGCGGACCACCTGGAGAGGTCGGTGCCTTTCGGGAAGTACTGGCGCAGCAGGCCGTTCGTGTTCTCGTTCGTCGGTCGTTGCCAGGGCGAGTGCGGGTCGGCGAAGAACACTTTCGTGCCGGTATCGAGGGCGAACTGGGCATGACCGGAGAGTTCCTTCCCGCGGTCCCAGGTGAGGGTCTTGCGGAGCTGCTCGGGAAGGGTGGTCATCGATGTCGTCAGCGCGGCGTTCATCGCGACGGCGCCGTAGCCACCGAGGGAAGGACCGTTCTTCACGGGTGGCTTCTCGCCCCAGCCCTCCAGCCGAGGCAGGTGCACGAGGATCGTCGATCGGCTGCTGCGCTCGACGAGCGTGCCGATTGCGGACCGGCCGGTTCCGATGATCAGGTCCCCCTCCCAGTGCCCCGGGACGGCGCGATCGGCGGCTTCGGCGGGGCGTTCGCTGATCACGACGTCCTCGGTGACATGCCCTTGCGGTTTGTTCTGCGACCGCGCTCGGGGAACCCGCAGCGCCCGCCCGGTGCGCAGGCACGCGACCAGCTCCCGTTTGAGCGCGCCGCGGCCCTCGATGAACAACGATTGGTAGATCGCCTCATGGCTGATGCGCATGGACTCATCATCGGGGAAGTCGATCCTGAGCCGGTGCGAGATCTGTTCCGGGCTCCACGCCGTCGCCCATGGCCTGTCCTGCCGATGCGGCTTGTTCAGTCCCTTCCACGCGGGCGTCTCAGGCCCACGGACGATCGTGCCGTCGGGTCGGCGGACGCTGCCGGAGAGCCGCTCCTGCACGTACTTACGCAACTCGTCGTTGCCCACGAGCTTCGCCGTCTTCGGGCGCTTCGCGGCCTGTTGCGCTTTCCACTGCGCCACCAGTGCCCGGTAGACCGGCTTGCCGCCCCGGGTCGCTGCGTTGCGGCGCAGTTCGCGTGAGATCGTTCCCGGGTCACGTCCAATCCTGCGGGCGATTTCGCGCACGCCAACATCCTGGGCGCGCAGCAGCGCGATCTCCTCACGCTCGGCGAACGACAGGTAGCGGCCCGTGGGCTCGTCCAGGCTGATCGGCGGCATGCCGCCAGCGTGGCGGAACCAACGGCATCCGACCGGCCATGACACGCCGACGGCCTCCGCGGCCTCGACCGTCGTCACTCCCGATGCGATCCGCCGCCAGAAGTCCCGCTGCACCGCGCGAGAGGGCTCCGGCCGGCCCGGTGAACGCATCGGAGGTCGCAATGCCCTGTCCGCCGCCCACTGCCGCCTGGCACCCACCGGCGCCGCAGGCATCTGCTTGTTGCCCCATCCCATCGCAAACCTCCGTGATCGAGGTGTTGCATCGACCGGTTGAGCCCGCCCATGCAGTCGCCGCTCACGACGATGATCGCGGTGACCGTCAACGCGGTCGGTGTGTTCTGTGCCCTGCCGGTGTTCTGGTACCTGCCCAGCACGTTCCTCACCGGCGCGGGTGCCGCCGCAGGTATCGCGGTCGTCAACTCGGTGGGCAACATGAGCGGCTTCGGGGCCCCGTACGTCACGGGTTGGCTGTTCGACGCCACCGGGAATTCACGCGCAGGCCTGTGGGTCGTCGGGGCGGTCATGCTCGTCGCCGTGGTGCTGGTACTCGTGCTCAGATCGCGGGTAAGTCCTACTCGCAGTACCGAAGACGTCGGCGGGGAGGTCGTCGCCGCACACCACTGATCGGAGAACAGGCGCTGCCGGGCGGTCGACGGCAGCGCCTTCGTCATTGCTCCTCGGCGATCCGCTCCAGCAGCGGACGGGTTCGGTAGGGGATGGCGTCGCGCATCGCGACGGACACCGTGGTGCGCTCGATCCCCGGCACGGCGAGGATGAGGCCGGCGACCCGATACAGATCGTCGGCATCGACGGCGACCACGCCGATGTGCAGGTCCGCCGCTCCGGAGATGCCGACGACCTCCACGACCTCGGCGATGTCCCGCAGGTGCTCGATGACGTCCTCGAGGCGATGCTGGTCGACCACCGCGGTGACGAACGCCTGCAGGGGGTACCCCAGATCGCGGGGTGACACGCAGCGGTCGACGGGTGCAAGCACTCGTTGCTCTTCCCAGCGAGACATCCTTGCTTGCACGGTATTACGTGCCATCCCCAGCAGGGAGGCCAATTGCACCCCGGTGGCGCGAGGGGCGTCGCACAGGGCGAGCAGCAGGCGGGCGTCGGTCCGATCGAGTCTCGTCATGTAGCGCAGTATGCCAGAGTTCAGAGCTTCATATTTGAGCATTCTGCTTAATCTGCTCGACAGCACTTGCGCATGATGAATCCTGGTGGTTGTGTGAATACAACATTCTGACCGAAAAGGTCACTCGCGGGCAGCGAGCTCTCCCGGTACATCACTTTCGGAGGTTTTCGTGTTCGACAATGACGATGTGGTGCAGCTGGTCACCGAAAACGGTGCGCGAGTGAATCATCCGGACTACTCCCGGTACGTCGACGATGTCGACATCACGTCGGTGCGCGCGCTGTACGAAGACCTGGTCGTGGTGCGGCGCATCGACGCGGAGGCGACCGCGCTGCAGCGTCAGGGCGAACTGGGGCTGTGGGCTCCGCTGCTGGGGCAGGAAGCCGCGCAGGTCGGGTCGGCGCGCGCCCTCCGTCCGGACGACTTCGTCTTCGCCAGCTACCGCGAACACGGAGTCGCGTACTGCCGCGACGTCGATCCCACCCACATGCTCAGGTTCTGGCGAGGGTCGACGCACTCGGGCTGGAACCCGTTCGAATACAACATGACGACGCCCGCGATCATCGTCGGCGCGCAGGCACTGCACGCCACCGGGTATGCGATGGGCATGCAGTTCGACGGTTCCGACGGCGTCGCGATCACCTACTTCGGCGACGGCGCCACCAGTCAGGGCGACATCTCCGAGGCCTTCGGGTTCGCCGCGAGCTTCAACGCCCCCGTGGTGTTCTTCTGCCAGAACAACCAGTGGGCGATCTCCGAACCGGTCAGCCTGCAATCGCGGGTGAGTATCGCCGCGCGGGGCCGGGGCTTCGGTGTTCCCAGCGTGCGCGTCGACGGCAACGACGTCCTCGCCGTGATCGCCGTGACCCGGGCCGCGCTCGAACGGGCACGGGAAGGCAGCGGACCCACCCTGATCGAGGCGGTCACCTACCGGATGGGCCCGCACACCACGTCCGACGACCCGTCCCGGTACCGCCCCGCTGCGCTCGACGAGGAATGGAAACGCAAGGACCCCCTCGACCGCATCCGCGCCCTCCTCGAGTCGGCGGGCGCGATCGACGACGACTACCTCGCCGCCGTGCAGCAGCGCTCCGACGACACCGCAGCGGCGTTGCGCCGCGGATGCCTCGAGACCGTCGAACCCGAGCCGATGTCCCTGTTCGACAACGTGTACGCCGAACCCCATCCCCTCGTCGACGAAGAGCGGCGCCAGTTCGCGGCCTACCTCGACAGTTTCGAAGGAATCGACGCATGAGTACAGCCATCTCCGCGGCCGCCCCGACCACGCTTCCGCTCGGCAAGGCCCTGAACGCCGGCCTGCGCCGCGCCCTGGAGAACGACCCGAAGGTCGTGCTCATGGGAGAGGACATCGGCAAACTCGGCGGCGTCTTCCGCATCACCGACGGACTGCAGAAGGACTTCGGTCCCAACCGTGTCATCGACACCCCGCTCGCCGAATCCGGGATCATCGGTACCGCAGTCGGTCTCGCGATGCGCGGATACCGGCCGGTGTGCGAGATCCAGTTCGACGGGTTCATCTACCCCGGCTTCGACCAGATCGTCTCGCAGGTCGCCAAACTGCACTACCGCACGAGCGGAAACGTGAAGATGCCGATCACCATCCGCGTCCCGTACGGCGGCGGCATCGGTGCGATCGAGCATCACTCCGAGTCGCCGGAGGGGTACTTCGCCGCGACCGCGGGTCTTCGCGTCGTCACCTGCAGCACCGCCGCCGACGCGCACACGATGATTCAGCAGGCCATCGCGTCGGACGATCCGGTGCTGTTCTTCGAACCCAAGCGCCGCTACTGGGAGAAGGGGCAGCTCGACCCGGCGGCCGAGACGAGCCCACTGCACAAGGCCCGGGTGGTCGCACCGGGCACCGACGCCACCGTCGTCGCCTACGGGCCGCTCGTGACAACTGCACTGCAGGCCGCGGAAGTCGCTGCGGGCGAGGGCAGGTCGATCGAGGTGATCGATCTGCGGTCCATCTCCCCGCTCGACGTCGACACCGTCGCCGCGTCCGTGCAGCGCACCGGACGTCTGGTGATCACCCACGAGGCGCCCGTGTTCCTCGGGATCGGTGCCGAAATCGCTGCCCGCATCAGCGAGCGCTGCTTCTATCACCTCGAAGCACCGGTGGCCCGCGTCGGCGGCTTCACCGTCCCGTATCCGCCGGCAAAACTCGAGGAGCACTTCCTGCCGGACGTCGACCGCATCCTCGACGCCGTCGACCGCACCTTCACCTCGTAGGAGCCAGGAGTTCGCCATGCCCACTGTCAAGACATTCCTGCTGCCCGACCTCGGCGAGGGCCTCACCGACGCCGAACTGCTGACCTGGCTGGTGAAGGTCGGCGACACCGTGACGCTCAACCAGATCATCGCCGAGGTCGAGACGGCGAAGGCGTCCGTGGAGTTGCCCTCGCCCTACGCCGGAACGGTGGTCGCGTTGCACGCCGAGGAGGGGACGACCGTCGACGTCGGCAGCCCGTTCATCGACGTCGCGGTCGCCGGCGAGGACCCGGTGGACGCCCCCGAGCCGACCGCTCCCGCAGCCCCGGCCGAGCGGACCCCGGTCCTGGTCGGCTACGGCGTGGCCGAAGACTCCTCGAGCCGGCGCCGGCAGCGGCGTCCGGCGGCGGGAACCCGAGTCGACGTCACCGCGGCGCCGGGCACGTCGCGTCCGCTGGCCTCTCCCCCGGTGCGGTTCGCCGCGAAGCAACACGGTGTCGACCTCACCGAAGTGGACGCAACCGGGGTGCACGGTGAAGTCACCAGGGACGACCTCGAGCGCCACCGCACCGCCGCCCCGGTGACGACGTCCGCGGCGACGGTCCCGCCGGACGCCGACGAGGAACGCATCCCGATCAAGGGCGTCCGCAAGCACACCGCCGCAGCGATGGTCCGCAGCGCATTCACCGCCCCGCACGTCACCGAGTTCGTCACGGTAGACGTCACCCCGACGATCGACCTCCTGGCTCAGCTGCGCGAAACGAAGCACTTCACCGACGTGCGCCTGACACCACTGACGTTGGTGGCCAAGGCATTGCTCGTGGCGCTGCGCACCAACCCGACCCTGAATTCGTTCTGGGACGAGGACACTCAGGAGATCGTCCTCAAACGCTCCGTGAACCTCGGCATCGCGGCCGCCACCCCGCGCGGGCTGATGGTGCCGAACATCAAGAACGCCCACACCCTCGGTCTGCGCGACCTCGCGATCGCCCTGTCGGATCTGACGACCACGGCGAAGGAGGGCAAGACCGGGCCCGCCGATCTGGCCGACGGCACGATCACGATCACCAATGTCGGCGTCTTCGGTGTCGACGCGGGCACGCCCATCCTCAACCCCGGCGAGGCGGCGATCCTGTGCTTCGGCGCGATCCGCAGGCAGCCGTGGGAATACCAGGGCGAGATCGCGTTGCGCTCGGTCACCACACTGAGCCTGTCGTTCGACCATCGACTGGTCGACGGCGAGCAGGGATCGAGATTCCTCGCGGCCATCGGTCAGATCCTGTCGGACCCGTTGACGTTGATCGCACTGAGCTGAGCCCCTGTTCTTCCAACCTTCCGGCACGTCCGTGACGTGCCCGACCGAGGGAGTTTTCCCATGTCCGACCAACCGGACGTCCTGATTCTCGGCGGTGGATCCGGCGGGTACGCCTGCGCCTTCCGCGCCGCGCAACTGGGCAAGACCGTCACCCTGATCGAAGAGGACAAGGTCGGCGGCACCTGCCTGCACCGAGGGTGCATCCCCACCAAGGCGCTCGTGCACGCCGCCGAGGTCGCCGACACCGTCAATCACGCGTCGGCCCTCGGTATCGGTGCGACGCTGGACGGGATCGACCTCGGTGGTGTCCATGCCTACAAGAACGCGACGGTCGAACGTCTGTACAAGGGCCTGCAGGGGTTGGTCCGCAGCCACAAGATCGAGGTGGTGCACGGCACCGGCCGCTACGGCGGGGGCCGCACCGTCCACGTCGGCGATCGCACGATCACCGGCACGTCGCTGGTGCTCGCGACCGGCTCGCAGGTCCGGAGCCTGCCCGGACTCGAGATCGGTGGCCGCATCCTCACGAGCGACGAAGCGCTGACGTTTCCCGAGCTTCCGAAGCGCGTCGTCGTACTCGGCGGCGGTGTCATCGGGGTCGAGTTCGCCAGTATCTGGGCTTCGTTGGGCGCGGCCGTCACGATCGTCGAAGCGCTGCCCCGGCTCGTCGCCGCAGAGGACGAGTGGTCGTCGAAGCAACTCACCCGGGCCCTCCGCAAACGCGGCATCACGATCATGACCGGCACGCGATTCGCGAAGGCGGTCCAGGACGAGAGCACGGTCAGCGTCACGGTGGAGTCGGGCGACACGATCGAGGCGGACCTGCTGCTCGTCGCGGTCGGCCGCGGACCCCGGACCACCGACATCGGGCTCACCGAGAACGGCGTCGTACTCGACTCCTGCGGTTTCGTCACGGTCGACGACTCTCTGTGCACCTCGCAGCCGGACGTGTACGCGGTCGGCGACATCGTCGCCGGACCCCAACTCGCGCATCGCGGATTCCAGCAGGGCATCTTCGTCGCGGAAACGATCGCCGGTCTGAGCCCGACATCGATCGAGGACAGCGGCATCCCCCGGGTGACGTACTCCAACCCGGAGGTCGCGTCGGTCGGGCTCACCGAAGACCAGGCCCGCGAGCGGCACGGCGACGTCGCCACCGTCGTCTACGACCTCGCCGGCAACGGCAAGAGTCAGATCCTCGGAACCAGCGGCGGCGTCAAACTGGTGCGCGCCGGAGCCACGGAGGGACCGGTCGTCGGGATCCACATGGTCGGCGAGCGCGTGGGCGAACTCATCGGCGAGGCCCAACTGATCGTCAACTGGGGCGCCTACCCCGGCGAAGTCGCCGCCCTCGTGCACGCGCACCCCACCCAGGCCGAAGCACTCGGCGAGGCACACCTCGCTCTCGCGGGTACACCACTGCACAGTCACAGCTGAGAATGTCTTGACAAATAGGATGGCTAGAACGTACTAGTTATACGGAGCGCCGAGTGTGAGGGAGAGCAGGCATGGAAATCGGACTGATCACCGACTCGGTCAGCCATCTACCTTTCGAGACAGCTCTCGACCTCGCGCAGGAACACGGCTTGAACTCGGTCGAGGTCGCAACGGGAAACTGGTCGGAGGCGCCGCACGCCGACCTCGACACACTGGTCTCGTCGGCGGACGCCCGCGCCGCGTTCGCCGAGAAGATCTCCAGCCGGGGCCTGACGCTGAGCGCACTGAACGCCAACGGCAACCAACTGCATCCGGTCTCGGGACAGGCGCACGACGCCGTCATCCGAAAGACCGTCGAACTCGCGAGCGCACTCGACGTCCCGACCGTCGTCCTCATGTCCGGACTGCCGGGCGCGAAAGGTGACACCAACCCCAATTGGATCACCACGGCGTGGCCACCGGAGAACCTCGATGTCCTCGCCTATCAGTGGAACGAAGTCGCGATTCCGTACTGGAAGGAACTCGCGGCCTTCGCCCGGGACCAGAACGTCAAGCTCGCTGTCGAAGCGTGCGGAGGTCAGCTCGTGCACAACGCTTCGGCGATGCTCCGGCTGATCGACAGCGCAGGCGACGACGTGGTGGGCGCGAACCTGGACCCGTCCCATCTGATGTGGATGGGCGCCGACATCCCCACCGTCATTCGTGCTCTCGGCACGTCGATCTTCCACGTGCACGCGAAGGACATTCGCATCAACTCCTGGACCGCGCAACGCGACGGACTCCTCGACACCGGGCCCCTGACCGATCCGCTGGGGCGGGCCTGGAACTACGTCACTCTCGGTCTCGGCCACCCGGACGGCGCCGCGTTCTGGGCGGATTTCGTCTACAACCTTCGCGCGGTCGGATACGACGGCACACTCAACATCGAGCACGAGGACGCACTCGTCAATTCCCTCGAAGGCGTCGGCCGGGCGGCGAACCTCCTGAAGCAGGTCGCCCTCGTCGAGGCCCCCGACTGGACTCCGGCGAAGATCTGACGGTCGCTCAACGCACCCGTCGCTTGCTGAAGCCGTTCACAATCCTGCAGTCCAAAACGTCTCGAGCTTCTCGGCGGTGATCACGGTGCCGAAATTCTGGGCGACGACGGACACCGAAGCGTCGTGGGCTGTTCGGCTGTAGGTGGCGGCGCAGTCTTCGACGAGCGAAACCCAGTATTCGTGAAACAGCGCGCTACGCAGACTCGACTCGACACATACCTCGGTGGCGACGCCGGTAAAGAGCAGGGAGTCGATGCCGAGGGAACGCAGGGTGAGGTCGAGGTTGGTGCCGACGAATGCGCTGAACCGGTTCTTCGTGATCACCACGTCGCCGTCCTGCGGAGCGACGGCATAGTAGTCTGCCCCGGGTGTTCCTGTGCGGCAGGTAATTCCGGTGCGTGCCGCGTCCGGTCCCTCGCCCACGCGACCGAGCCACTGGGGTGTATCGGTGGTTTCGTCGTGCAGGGTACGTACGAAGATCACCCGGACCCCGGCCGTGCGCGCGGACGCGACGAGGTGGTCCAGTCGCGGAGCCATCGCCACCGGAGCGGTCACGTCGAAGCCCTTCTGGGCCAGCGACCCGGCGGGTGAGCAGAAATCGTTCTGCATGTCGATGACGATCAGTGCGCACCGGGCGGGGTCGTAGCGGAACGGGACCGAGCTCATTCGTTAGTGTCCTTCCATGTCAGGGGTTGTGCGGAAACCTTGTTCGGCGTTGAGCCGCTACCAGATGACGACGGCGGCTCCGGTAGCCAGCAGCAGTCCGGCCATCACCGGGACGACGAGATGGCGGACCAGTTCGGCAACCGGTATCCGGCAGAATCCGGCGACCACCACCAGCGACGACCAGATCACGAGAGTTCCCCCGCCCGTCCATGTGGCGCCGTTCTGGGCGATGGCAGCCAAGGTAGCGGTGTCCATTCCGGACTGCGGTGCCAGCGCGGCAGCCAATCCGCCGGTGAGGGGTAAGCCCGCCCACCCCGAACCGTCGAGACCGACCGCCATACCGATGAAGAGCATGCTGAGCGCGACGAAAACGCCGTTGTCGGGGATGTACGGCTGCACCCGTTCGACGGTGTCGAAGAGGAAGGCCGGACCGGTGGTGTCGTCGTCGAGTCCGAGAATGGCGCCAGAGTAGTCGGGAATTCCGATGTACACGAAACCTGCGACGGGAAGGATGATTCCCATTGCCTTGAATGCGTACGACAGACCATCGATGAAGTGGGTGGCGCAGAATTCGAGCGCCTCGGAGCGTCGTGAGGTGACGGTCACGAGGGCCATCAGGATGATTGCCGTGCCTCCCACCAGAGACGCGCCCGCGCCGTCCTCCCAGGGGACGAGGTCGGTGAAACGACCGACCAACATGTAAACCAGGACGGCGACGAACGCGGCGGGCACGCCGATCGCCCACGCACGGGTCAGAGTCGGGCGATCGGTGATTCTCGTTCCGTCGTCCTCGAAGCCGGGCAGTTCCTCGTCGAGCACGTCCGTGGCGGTGGGTGAGACCGCGACATCCGGGCCCGGGGCGAAACCGGCAGCCGGGCCGGCGGGCGTGCCACCGACACCGCCGTGGGGATGCACGGTTCCGCCGATCGGGTCGGTGCCCGGAACCGCGTCCGTACGCATCCTGCGGCGGACGGTCAGGAAGTAGGCGAGCACCGCCGCGGTGACACCGACGATCAATGAGATCACCAGGGCACGATCGGCGATGTCGTCGGCGGGAACGCCCGCGCCGCTCGCGGAAATCGACGGCGCAAGACCGATCACGTAGTCGGAGGCGATCGACATCCCCTGGCCGGAGATCGCGAGAACCACCGCAGCTCCGAGCGGTGGCAGACCCACCTTGATCGCGGCAGGAAGTAGAACCGCACCGATCAGGGCCAGTGCCGGGGTCGGCCAGAAGAACAGCGAGAGAAAATAGGTGAAGACGAACAGCACGATGTACGCGACGCGACCATTGACCATCCACCGACTGACGGGGCGCACCATCACCTCATCGGAACCGATCGCCCGCACCGCCGCGAGCATCGACGTCACCGCGGCGATGACGATGAAGATCTCGAACAGTGCGGTGCCGGACGTGATGGTGGCCCGGAACACCGACATGATGGCATTCGGGACGCTGCCGCTGTACGCAAGTGCCGTGGCAAATGTCGCGAGTACCGCAGGGATCATGACGTTCTTGCGTAGTGCCATGGCCACGATCAGAGAAGCAAGGCCGACTAAGAACACGATCTGCGCAGCGCCCACGTGCGACTCCTTGTATCGAATTACTTGCGGCGAGTACCTCGGAAGTGTGCGGGTGAGGACGGCCGCGTCGTGACCGTTGTCGGGTCACGACGCGGGGCGCCGCAGCCCGGTTGTCGCATGATCCTCGCCTTCCTTTGATGTGTCGTCAACGTCAAAGTGACTATGCGAGAGCCTATTCGATGTGCAAGGTGCGCAGAAAATGACAACCGCGTTTCGGCTTCGGCGGGTCGTGTGAACGATTACAGTATTCTGCGGCTTCCGTTGGCCACGTGCAGGATGTCGCCTGTCGCAGGCACATCGTCACCCGCCCCGACCGCACCTGTGCAGGCGCACGAGGAGCCGCCCGCGGCCGAGGAAGAGGGGGGCGTCCCCGGCCACGAGCGGCGGACGGCCTCCCAGCCGAGGGGGACCGGTCAGGGGGCCTGGCTGCCACTCGGGGCCGTCGAGCCCGGGGCAGCGTGGATGCCGGGTACCCGCCGACGTGCGGGGCTACTCGCTTCGGGCACGAAAAGTTTCGCCCGAGTGACGACGCAGCTCGCGGCAGTCTGACCTGCGAAGATCATCCGTCACCCAGGCGATCCCGCCGGACGCGTACGAGAGTGCGAGGCCTCGGGAAGGATTGGGCGGGTGTTTAGTTGTGCGTAACACCGTCTTCCGGGGACGCAACCAGAAAACTCTGCCTGTGTGGGTCGTAAGTCGAGCATCGGACGGGGGCCCGTCGGCGATATCCTGGAGTATCTCCTCGAGAGGCCAGCGGTGGTGCACTTCTTCGACAGTGGTTCGGACCGGAAGAATCGATCCGGTCGATGACCGACGACGATCCCTTCGCGACGCAACGCGGCGCGTCGGGTTCGGTCACGGCCGATCTGGCAGCCGCCGGATTCGAGGACGCACACGAGATCGGCCGCGGCGGTTTCGGCGTCGTCTACCGCTGCACCCAGGCGGCGCTCGACCGCACCGTGGCAATCAAGGTCCTCACCGCAGACCTCGACGAGCAGAACCGGGAACGATTCGTCCGCGAGCAGCGCGCGGCGGGCCGGCTGACCGGGCACCCGAATGTCGTCAATGTCCTCCACGTCGGCGTCACCGACAACGGTCGGCCGTACATCGTCATGCCGTACCACGCCCAGGACTCCCTCGACGCGCGGATCCGCCGCCACGGGCCACTCCCACTGGATGAAGCCCTGCGACTCGGGGTGAAGATGGCCGGTGCCCTCGAGACTGCCCACCGCCTCGGGATCCTTCACCGCGACGTCAAGCCCGGGAACATCCTGCTCAGCGACTACGGTGAGCCTGCACTGTCAGATTTCGGCATCGCCCGTATCGCCGGCGGGTTCGAAACCACCGCCGGCGTCGTGACGGGTTCGCCGGCGTTCACCGCCCCCGAGGTGGTG